>CAZNBW010000012.1:0-2674 GCA_964571585.1 uncultured Candidatus Saccharibacteria bacterium
GCTAAAATAATAATAAAAACATCTTTCTTCTTGCCCGCTATTTTCATAATCTGTTGTGTGAAGCCAGGCTTCACACAATTATTTTTTAATATTTAGTATATTTTCTCATTTTATAAAAAAATAAGGTCTTGGTAAACCATCCTTGTGGAAAACTTTTATATCCTCTTTAAAATATCTAGATATTCCTCTGGGTTAATTCCTAAAATACGAAGATTATTACGTATTATAAAAACCGGTAATTGCTTTTCCCTGGGTATAACTACCGGTCTTTTAAGGTCGCTTCTCCAATAAATTCTATGATCTCCTTTTTCTCTTTGAAAATAACATCCAACAAACAAAAGAAACTTTTCAAATTTCTTCCAATTTATCGGCGTTAAATGCGCCATCCTATCTCGATAAAACTTTAATATTTTGAGACTCCTGAGAAACAACGATTGGAGGATTCCACTTGGCTTGAATCTTCCTCCACCCTAAATCCCTTAAAACGTTTTCTATGGTCCTCTTTTTAATAATCTCTTCAAAAAATATGTTTACTATTTCAGAAAATCTTTTTTTAGCTTCTTCGTAATCTTTGCCGGAAGTAGATAAATCTAAAGCAGGAGTATAGACTATATAGCTTTTACCCTCCCTAATGACAGAAACTGGGATATTAAATTCTAGTTTAATGTTTTTCATACAATTTTAGTATAGCAGAATTAAAAAATAAGCACAAGATTAAGCAATACGTGGAAAACTAAGCCCGGCTTAATTTTGTGTGAAGCCAGGCTTCACACAAAAGATTCACACAAAATTATAAAAGCCTGATGAGAATTTTTCTCATCAGGCGTGTACCGTCTTATTCCGGGATTGTTTAATTTTTCATTAAAGGTCCGGGATTTATGATAGGGGTCCTCCAAAAAAGGATTAACAGAAAATAAGAGGTTTTGACCCATGGGGTCACTATTAAGAATTTAGACACGCATAAGCATCACCTCCTTTTATAAAAGAACGAAATATTTGGCTTATCATTATTTTAACAAACTAAAATCAGATGTCAATACTTATGCTTTGAAGAATATTATTAAAATCCTGCTCGCATTGTTCTGAGAAAAACAGACCAGAATTAATATGATAGATTATGTTATTAATAATAGTTCTGTTTGAAATATATATTGTTTGATCATCTCTGGTAAATACTATCTTAAGGAAAACTCTGCCATTTATATCAACCAAACTATACGCATAATCTCTGTCTTGCCCCTTTTCTCCGGATTCAACCTGCTTGATTAAAATAGACAGGGTAGTTATGTCTGGGTGATCTGCTTGAGAGTATCTCTTTATTTCAACGCTTCCAGAACAAACATCGTCTTCTTCAATTACTTCTGCTATATCCTTGTCCTGTTTAAACTCTATGTCTGAACTGGAAAATACTACTTTATCTCCATATTCCTTTATAATCCAATTTGCTGGAACAGATAGAGAAAAACCTGCTTCTTTGCTCTTTATAACCTTTTGAGAATCCCCTTCTATGACTTCATAGTCTGCAACAGAATACACTCCTTCAATAAAAAGATTCTCCTTCTCAGGTTTTAAATAAAAGGCTACCAAGATAGTAATAAGTACAAAGAGAAATCCCAAAACAAGGACTATTTTATTTCTTTTAGATAGTTTCATATTCTTTTATTTTACATCTTTTTCAAAAGAATGTCTGTGGAAAACATTTAGCTCCATTGATTTTTTCCAAGATTAGTGGTATAATACTAGCTATGAAAGAAATCATTATTTTCTTTATAATAGTGGTGTTGGCCTTGGCCGTGTTTTTCACGATAGATGATCCAGAATCCATGGGAGCAAACCTGCTTGGGTCTTTTGGTTTTGGCTCTGTAAAACCCGCTGTCTCAAAAGAAACTGCGCCTAAGAGCAGCACCAGTAATCAATTAGGAACTGATGGTCAAAATATTATAAGGCTTGATTACTCTTCAATGCAGCCAAATTTCTCACAAACACAATACCCGTCACAAACACCATCTAACTCCAAGACCGGAGCTGACAAGCCAGAAAACACTTCTGACTATTACCAGAAAGTAACAATATCAGGATTAACAAAAAAGAGCATAAATTACCCGTCTGTAATAAGGTTGTCTGTATCAACCAAGGAAGGAATAAACCTAACTGGCTTTACTATAAAAACCAGGCACGGCCAGTTTAAAATACCTGAAGGAGTAGAAAAATATAGAGGAGCTAAGACTGAAAAGAATATTACTGTTAACGGCTATATGAACATATATATAATAGAAGGCTCAAGTCCTTTAATAACAGATGCCTTTAGAACAAACACCTGTTTTGGCTATTTGAAAGAAAATAACGAATTCTATCCTTCGTTATATTCTTATTGTCCAAAACCAAAGATAGAAGACCTATATAATCTTCATCCCTACTGCCAAGACTATATTCTAAAAATAGGAAACTGCCAAACTCCTGATTATTCAAAAGACTTGAAAATAGCAAGTAATTCTTACTGTACAGAATATATAAGAGAAAACCTAAATTATTCTGGCTGTTACAATAATTTTAATAAAGAAGATAACTTTTTAGGAAACTCCTGGTATATATACACCAAATCCAACATAATAGAACCCTTGCATGATATAATATATCTTTATGACAGAGAAGGCCTTTTAATAGACGATTACGC
>CAZNBW010000012.1:2774-14491 GCA_964571585.1 uncultured Candidatus Saccharibacteria bacterium
TTTTTTATTAACTAGGGTTTAAAAACCGGCGAAGGTACGGACAATGCTTACTGGGATGGCAGTAACCTTGCCCTCTAAATCAATTGTATTTAGCCCTAAAAGCTCTCCTTTAATATTAAATAAGCTGCTGCCAGCTAAAGTAGGTTTCTCTAAGATATTAGTTCTAATGAAATCTTCTGTAAAATATTTGATTATTCCCTGGTTAGCTAAAGTCACTATTTCTTCTGGTAGGAAAACCTTGCCTAATAAAAATGCTCTTTCCCCTGTTTTTAATTCAGAAAGCTCAGCAAAACCGCAGGGCTTTAAATTATTGCTGTCAATCTTTATTAAAGCTAAGTTATTCTTTTCATCCCTTTTCAATATCTGATATGCCTGGGCCTTGTCTTTGATATAAAAAGTAAAGTCCCCTTTTCTGGGAACTAGTTCTGATAACGTCACTACTAATCCGTCTGTTGTCAGGACTAAGCCTGAGCCGTATATTGTGCTTCCTTCTGAGGTTATTGTTTTAACTCCAACTATTGATTCTTCAACTTTTTCAATAGATTCTTGCAAAGCAGTATTCTCTTCAATAGTAACGTCTCTTTTCTCTGTCAAATAAACAGGGCCTGAGGTAATCTTTGCCAGATAATTGGAGTCAAGCAGGCCTTCCCCTAAAAAACGGGGAATTAAAACCTGAGAGGAAAATATGCCTCCTACCATGCCCACTATTAGGATAAAAATAATGTTTAATATTCTCTTGCTCACGCCTTTGCCCCGCTGGTTTTCTTTCTAGCGGGTTTTATAAAATCTCTTGCTGTTTTAATGGCAATCTTATCTTTATCAACGTCTACCCTAACTTCTTCGCCTTCTGAAACTTGGCCCGTAACGATTTTCAAAGCCAAAGGATTCAAGACTTTCTTTTGTATAACCCTTTTCAACGGCCTTGCCCCCAGATTAGAATCAAACCCCTGCTCTGCCAGTTTTTCTTTGGCTTTCTCTGAAACCTTAATCTTAATCCCCTTTTGAATCAAACGTAAAGAAACCTTATTGAGCTCAAGGTCAACTATTTTTTCTATATCTTCTCTTGAAAGATAATTAAAGATAACTATATCATCTATCCTGTTTATAAACTCAGGCCTAAAGCTTTCTCTTAGGGCATCCATTATTTTATCTTTTAAATTCTTTTTTCCTGCTTTATCCTCTAAAAATCCTAAAGAGCCCATTTGAGCAATATGTTCAGACCCTATATTTGAAGTCATAATTAATATGGCGTTTTTAAAAGAAGCTGTTCTTCCCTTAGCGTCTGTTAATCTGCCGTCTTCTAAAATCTGCAAGAGTATATTGAAAACCTCTGGATGGGCTTTTTCTATTTCATCTAAAAGTATTACGCTGTAAGGCCTTCTCCTGATCTTGTCTGTAAGCTGGCCGCCCTCTTCATAGCCAACATAACCTGGAGGGGATCCAATCATTTTAGAAACGGTGTGCTTTTCCATATATTCTGACATATCAAGACGCACTAGAGCATTTTCATCATTGAACAAGAATCCAGCTAAGGCCCTGGCTGTTTCTGTTTTTCCAACTCCAGTAGGACCTAAAAACATAAAAGAACCCAAAGGCTTGTTTTCCTCTGAAATGCCGGCTCTTGACCTCCTTATAGCGTTAGACACGGCCAAGATTGCCTCTTTTTGGCCAATAACTCTTTTGGAAATAATAGCTTCCATCTTTTCCAGTTTCTTGGCCTCTTCTTCTATCAATCTTGTAACTGGAATGCCTGTCCATTTAGAAACTACATTTGCCACATCTTCTTCTTCTATTTCTTCTTTTAGTATCTGGCGTTTTTTCTGAATTGAAGTAAGCTTTTTCTCCGCTTCTTTAATCTTCTTTAAAAGCTCTGGCACCTTACCGTATTTAATCTCTGCCACTCTTTGAAAGTCTGTTTCTCTTTCTGCAATATCTGCCTGAAAATTAAGGTTATCTATTTCTTTCTTAAAATTCTTTATCTTTTGGATTAATTCTTTTTCTGACTTCCACTGCAGCTCAAAAGAACGGGCTTTTTCTTTCAAGTCAGCCAGCTGCCTGTTTAAAACAGTTATTTTCCTGCCCGGTTTCTTTTTATTTGCCTGTTTTTCTATTTCTAATCTTTGGATTTCTCTTCTCAGTTCGTCTAGTTTGGCAGGTTCTGACTCAATCTCCAGTCTTAGAGAAGACATTGCTTCATCCATTAGGTCAACTGCTTTATCCGGCAGGAACCTGTCTGATATGTATCTTGAAGAAAGCTCAGCGGCTGCCACCAAAGCCTCGTCTTTTATTTTTAGGCCGTGATGGACTTCGTATTTTTCCTTAATGCCCCTTAAAATAGAGATCGTGTCTTCTAGAGAGGGCTCTTTAACATAAATGGGCTGGAATCTTCTTTCTAAAGCCATGTCTCTTTCAACATACTTCTGGTATTCTTTCAAAGTGGTAGCTCCAATAGCCCTTAACTCTCCCCTGGCTAAAGCTGGTTTCAAAAGGTTGGAAGCGTCAATAGCTCCTTCTGCTCCGCCAGCTCCTACTAAAGTATGAAGCTCATCAATAAACAACACGTACCTGCCGTCTGCTTTTTCAATTTCTTTTAATAAAGCTCTTATTCTATTCTCAAACTCTCCCCTGTATTTTGTACCAGCAACCAAAGCTCCTAAATCCAAGCCAATAATCTCTTTTTCTTTAAGTGATTCCGGCACATCTCCTTTTACAATTCTCTGGGCCAGTCCTTCAACAATAGCTGTTTTGCCAACTCCTGCTTCTCCTATTAAAACAGGGTTGTTTTTTGTTCTGCGCGATAAAACCTGCATTAACCTGCGAACTTCATCTTCTCTGCCGATAACAGGGTCTATTTTACCCTTTCTGGCCAGATCCGTAAGGTTCCTGGCGTACTTTTCAATAACCTGGAACTTTGACTCAGGCTCAGGATCAGTTATTCTTGCGCCTCCCCTGATTTGGGAAATTATTTTCAAAGCTGTTGGGTAGTCTAACTTAGAAAACTCAAGGTCCTCGCTCCTGCCTGACTTTAAAAGCACTGCTTTATCTAAAATATCTTTAGCCCTAGTTTCAACAAAAAGCAATGCCAAGAATAAATGCTCAACAGAGATAAACTCGTCCTGCATGTTCTGAGACTCCTGCCTGGCTCTTTCTAAAATCTTTGCCATGTCCTGGGTTAAATAAAGCTGGCCAAACGCCTGGGGAGCTGAAATAGTTGCCAAGACATTAAGACTTGACTCTGTTTTCTTCTTCAAATCCTCTACATCTACTCCTATTTTAGAAAACAAAACTAAAACAATGCTTTCTTGTTGTGAAAGCAAAGATAAAAGCAAATGCAAAGCATCTATTTGCTGATGCCCTTTTTGCTGGGCCAATGACTGTGATCTTAATATTGCCTCTTGGGCTTTATGAGTAAAATTACCTCCATTCATATATTCCTTTATACAACAAAGTTTGATATAAATCAAGAAAAAAGGCGATTTTAAGCAATCGCCTTTGCTTCAGGACGCCAAGGACATTCCCCGGATCCTTTGCATGTTGGACATTTAAATTTTTTTTCATGAGGATTTGTTCCAGAACCCCCGCAGCTTGGACATTTTCGAGTTCCATTACATTCTCTGCAACCACCATTTAAACTATTTAATCCACATATACGAAGCATATTTATCTCCTTATAAAAGAACTAAAAAAGAACTATAAATAAAAAGCCCCTTTTAAAAAGGGCTAATCTTGTTTTTCATTTATTTAAAACAAACTAGCCCTTCTTTAAAAGAAGCTGAAAAAGAAAAATCTGTTAAATCTAGTTTGTTTCATATTATCTATTTTTAGCAAAAACCAAACAACTTGTCAACTAATTAATCCTCTCTTTTAATCAAAACCAAAGGAACGTCTATTTCTTCTCCATCTTTTAATATTCTCAAAACAATCTCGTCTCCAGGATTATACTTTAAAATAATCTCAGCTAGAGTATTATCTAAGGTAATTTTCTCTCCCCCAAGCTCTAAAATAATATCCCCATCCTTTATTCCTGCTTTTTCTGCTGGAGAATCTGGCCAAATAGCAGGACCTTGTTCTCCCCCGCCTACAACTAAAGCGCCGTAGTCCACTGAAAGATCTCTTTCTTCTTGAACCTGCTCATTTATTAAAATATATCTTACTCCAATAAAAGGATAGATAATCTCTCCTGTTTCTTTTACCTGGCCAATAGCCCTTTTCACGTTGTTTATTGGAAGAGCAAAACCAATGCTCTGGGCTTCGGAAACCACAGCTGTATTAATTCCAATAACTTCTCCTTTAAGATTTAAAAGGGGCCCTCCAGAATTACCCCTGTTAATAGCAGCATCTGTTTGAATAACATTCTCCAATGTTTCAACAAAAGAACCAGAAGAATCAGAAGCTGTAATCCTTCTGCCCAGACCGGAAACAACCCCGGAAGAAACTGTATTCCTAAATTCTCCCAAGGCATTGCCTATAGCTATTACTGTCTGACCGATCTCCAGCTTGTCTGAATCTCCAAGCTTAATAACTGGGAAAGTTTCCACTGAGTAGCTTCCCTCTTCATCAACTTTCTGACTTTGGTTAATTCTCAAAATAGCCAAGTCCTGCACAGGATCTTTAGCTAAAACCTCTGCTTTAAACTTTCTGCCAGAATTGGTAAAAACAGTATAGTCTGCTTCTTCTTCTAGAACAACATGTTTGTTTGTTACTATTAAACCGTCTTCTGAAACGATAAAACCAGTACCTCCTCCTATCTCTTTTGTCTCTGTCCCCTTTTTGGTTACTATAATACTTACTACTGCAGGAGAAACCTCTTTCACAGCTGAAACAATCTTTTGCTCTTCTATTGTCTGCGGAGAATATCCAGAGCTTTCAGATCCTTCCATTGTCAGACCCAAGGGCTGAACACTTATCTTTTCCAAATATGATTTTATTTGATAATAAAAAATAGCAGAAGAAAAAGAACCTGCTAAAAAACCAAAAAATACAGATATTAAAATTACTGCTGAAAACTTTCTAAAACTACCTTTTCTTTTTTTAGAAATCTTCTTTTTAATATTGAGTTCTGGCAAATCGTAAAAATGCATACAATTATATTATACAAAACTATTTATTTTTATCAATCTTTTTTAAATAGTCAAAGTTGTACTTGAACAAGTCCTTCTTAACCGGGCCTATCAATATCATGTGACCTTCGCACAATAAATACTTAGAATAGGTTTTTAGCCATCCCTCTTTTTTAAACCGTCTGTCAGAAACATAAATATTAGATGATTTTATAATCCCGTACTTGCCAAGCTTTTCTGCTCTTCTTGCCAAATCATGATCTTCTGCCAGAGTAATCTTTTCGTCAAAACCTCCCAGCCTGTCAAACAGCTTTTTATCCACTAAAATACCCATAGCAGCATGCGGTAAAACTCTTTCTAGTAAGAATATTGGAATGTTGTAAAAAAAAGTAAATAAGAACTTAGGAGTTTTTTTCTTGCCAGAAGGGAGTAAAAAGAAAGTGGCTATCTTAAGCTTCTTTCTCTTAAACTCTTTTAAGACCTTTTTTAGAGTATTATTCTTTAAAACAACATCTGCATCTAAGAATAAAAGGGTCTTTTTTCTGGCAGCTTTGGCCCCAGCATTTCTCCCTTTAGCCGGTGATCCGCCCTTCACCATTTTGCAGCCGTATTCTTTAGCTATCTTCTTTGTATCATCTTTAGATCCGGCATCTGCAACAATTATTTCGTATTTATTGAAACTCTGGTCTTTTATTGACTCTAAAAGCTTTTTAAGATTATTTTCTTCGTTTAAAGTTGGTATTATAATGCTTAACATTGTTGACAAGTGTTCTTACTTTTTATATTATGAATAAACAACTTATTTATTAGCTCTTTCTTAAAACATAATGGGTGATGAGTCTTTTCATCACTCTCCTCCGAAGCCAGTTTCTGTTGTTATAAGATTCTGGCTTTATTTTTTTATTAAAACAATTTTTTAGCTTCTTCCCAAAACTCTGGCCTTTGATGTTTTTCTTTCATCCAATACCACCATTCAGCTCCCCAAAAATAGAATGTCTTTAAGTTTGTCTTTTTGGCAAAAGATATAACATTTTTAAACTGTTCAAAACTCATTGTTCTCTCCTGCTCTTCTAAAGAAAGCTTATAATTTAAAACAGGTCCCCAGGGCTCTGCCTGCAGCTCTATTACCATAACTTCTTTTTTAAATAGATTATTAATTAAGCTGGCTTTTCTGCTGTAAAAAGTTGGGGGGAAAGGATAAGAGACGTAAAGACCTATATCCTCAAACCAGGCTTTTTTATACATTGTCACTCCAAGAATATCGCCGTAATAAGTAGCCTTAAACCATAAAGGAAACTCTCCTGATTCTGAGATTATAATCTTTCTGGAAGGATCTAGAGATTTTACCAGTTCAATTTCTTTTTTAAGAAAGTCTTTGTCTTTCCAGAGACACTTTCCAAAAGGGAAAAACGGCTCATTCTCCACCTGCCAATACTTAATAGCTTCTTTATCTTTATACCTGTTAACGATATTTTCCAAGAGCCTTAGTATCTTCTCTTGCTGTTCTTCTTTTGTTTTATCACTTGCCCATTCTGGAATATGACATTCTGGCCAGCCAGGGGTTTTTCTTCCTATAACAACTATTAATTCTACTCCTCTTTTCTCAGCTTCTTCAATCTGCCAATCCAAGGAGCTAAAATTATAACTTCCCTCTTCTGGCTCTATTATGCTCCAATAGCTTGCCAGTTTAATGTTTTTTACTTTTAAGTCATCCAGCATTGCCAAATAATAAGGTGGCCAGTCTTTATCATACCTTGCTGCCTTAATTTCAGAAAAGTTAACTCCCCAAGTTATATCTTCTGATTCTTTGGGAAATCCAACAAAAAAATAGCCGATAATTATCGCTAATAATATTATTAATATTGCTAAGATCATTTTAAAACTCATTTAATATATTATACTTCAAAAAGCCAAGAAAGCCAATCCAATTGATATTAGAATAATAGCAATAATCTTCTGCAGAACTATCCTTTTTGAAATTCTTTCTTTTAATATTTCACGAGATTTCAAAGAAATCAACGTTGTAAGAATAAAGAGGAAAACATACTGGATGCCTTGTGCAGCTGAGATAAAAGAGATGTACAAACTATCTACTAAGGCAATAGACCAGTTCTGCAGAACAAGCGCCAAACCGCCTGCTGACTGAGCCAAAATAAAAATAATGCCTGTTTTCTTATTAAAAGAAGATTTTAATGAAAAAACTTCCTGCCTTACATCTTTAAAAAATAATAAAAACAAAGGTGATATAAATGCGCCGATTCTAATTAGAATAAAACCCTGCCAAAAAGAAAGGCTAGAATAAACAATCTTAGAAAGCACAAAATACAATGATAAAAAAAACGCAGACAAACCAGCAAACGCTAAAGCTTTCAGAGAAAAACTGAAAGACTTTTCCAAAGAAATAATAATGCTTCCTAGAACCAACAAACAGAAAGACAACAGCTTGGGCCAAGAAAGAAACCCCTCCTGACCTATTATTAAAAAACCCAAGACAAAAGTAAAAATAGGCAAAAAACCCCCTAAAGCAGGGATAATTCTGGAAACTTCAAACTTTTCCAAGCCGTAGTAAAGAGAAATAAGAGACAGAACAAATATCAGGCCGGTAAAAAGAGTTAAAACCAGAAGAGAAAAGCTGGGTAAAGAAAATTGAACAAAGGGCAAAAGCAAAAGAACTACAATTCCCAAAACACCAACATAAAAAGCATAAACCTTGGGCTTTGGAGGCCCTATTAAAATATACCTGTCTCCTAAAGAAGCCAAAGAAAAAAAGAAATAAGATAAAATGGCAATTAATAACCACATCATAATTATTTTCCAAAGACTATTTTCTCTATATTATACGTTCCCATGCTTTCGACTTCAATATATCCGTCAAGGGCAGCTTCGGCAAAACGGCCGCTGTTTAAATAATCATAAATCCATTCAGAAGCATATTTTGGATCTTCCTGCATAACCCCTGCTCCCAAACTTAAAAGCCACCTCTTGTTAAAATCCTCTTGAGAGCCGATGGAAGGAGCCATAATAATAGGGAGACCCAGCCCGGAGTAAAAACTAAGCTCTGAAGGCTTAGTCCATAAAACATCTGTCTCCCTTATTTTCTGAGAGAATTCGCTAAAATAATTATTGATATCGCTCTCAAAAATTATCTCTATATTATCCCCCAGATTATCTTTCAGCCCCAAGCGATCTAAGATATCTAAAAAATAATCTCTTACCTCAGCCCTAATTCCGGCCCCTAGAAATATTCTTAATTCTTTGTTTTTAATCTTTGCCCTTAAGCTTTTTAAATACTTGGCTACTAGTTCTGTTTGCGCGCCTGCTCCCCCTATAGAAAACAGTATAGTGAGGGGATGGTCGGGTTTTTTGGAAATACTGCCCACGTATTTTTTAATCAAAGGCTTGTAATTCTTATAGAAAGACCCATCCGGATCTAGATTTAAAAGCCTTTTAGCTAAATCCTTTTTCAGAATATTCTCCTTTTTCGTTCCAATGTTCTCTAAAGGTAAAGGATAACCGCTTGAAAATATATTTTTAGGATTTACGCCGTAAAGCTTTAACCTGTTAGCTGTCCAAGAATTAGAAGCTAAATATTTTATCCTGCTTTTTTTTGGATTTAAAGAAGCCCACGCTCTGGAAATATCGGCATCGCAGATAATACAATAGATATCTCCCGGATACTTAAAATGCTCTGCCATAAAAGCTGGAATAAAAAAGCTAGTAATCAATGGCAGGTGATTCTTCTTTAAATTAGAAATAAAGTGTTCTCCCCAACCCTTTCCAATCAAAGAAAATATCTTCTTTAAACTAAGGCTGGGCTTGGACAAATCTCTCTTAGGATAATAAACAGGTATTTCCTGAAACTTGTTATAAAGAGAAAATATTGCATCACCAATAAGAGGAATCCTTTTGAATCGGGATATAAACTCGTAGAAGCGGCGGGATGACTCCCAAAAGCTTCTATCCTTTTCAAGGATCCCATCATAATCATTAGCGTTAACAACTTTGCCCTTGGGAGCTAAATATCTTAAAGGATAGGCAGTTCTCTGATGACCGTAGCCCATGTTAACTGATACTATCCATGCTTTTTTCTCTTTCATTATTTTATTATACCCAAAACTCTCTCTTTTTAAAATACCGGCCTAATAAGAATAAAGCAAGGTAGCAAGGAACGAGCCAAAGCCAGTTAATATTAACAAAACTTTGGGCCATCCACGGCTGAGAAAAAGTCTCTGTTATCTTCACAATATATGTTAATAATATCAAAGGAATAAAAGATACTATTTTAACTAAAGCAGACGCAAAACCTAAAACCATAACAACAGGGATAATGGGTAAAACTAAAAAGTTGGTGAAAACTCCAACTAAAGAAACTCTGCCAAAAGAATAAACCAAAACAGGCAAAGTAAAGATATATGCAGAAAAAGTAGCAGCTAGCACATCTGATCTTAAATGCTTCTTAAAAACAGAAGATAAATAAATAATTCCAAAAGCTGCTAAGAAAGAAAGCTGAAAACCTGCATCATAAACCAAAAAAGGATTAAAAACCAGCATTATTAATCCAGCTAAAACCAAAGCTCTAATGCTATCTGACTTTCTGCCAAATAAAGGCCCCACTAAAAACAAAGAGCCCATTATACCCGCCCTTATAGAAGATGTCTGAAATCCTGTCAAAGCAATGAATAAAAATATACAAAGCAGGGAAACATATATCGCCTGCCTTTTCCAGAAACCAAGAAATAAAAAAAGAGATAAAAGCACAGACGAAATGATAACCACGTGCATACCAGACACAGCAGTCAAATGCCTTATGCCTGCAACATTAAGCTTTTCTTTAAAATCATCTGATATCCTGTTTTTATCACCTAATATTAACGCTCCGAGAATATCTGCTTGGGGCGGAGGAATTGAAGAATAAATATTTTCTCTTAATCTGTCTTTAAATTTTAATAAGGGCGAGGACGGGCCTCGACTTTTTAACTCTGTCTGAGGATAATACATTACTGCTAGAATCCCTTTTGTTTTCAAATAATCTTTGTAGTTAAAATCTTCGAAAACAACAGGTTCTTGCAGTTCGCCTTTAACCTGAAGAATATCCCCATATTTATACTCAGGATATCTGCTAACCGTAACAAGAATTTTATTCAAAGCTCGGCTTTCCCTAGAAAGCCGAGCTTTTATCGTCAATTTCGTATTATTCTCTCTAATATCCGGCTCTTTCACAACTTCTCCTTCTAAAAAAACCTCTTGACCAAAATAATCTTGCAGAATTGCTTCTTGATCTTCAATTCTTGATTCTGCTGTATAATATCTCCAGATAATAAAAACAACTAAAACAAAACAAATTGCTAAAAAGATTGTCCTTGCCCTGCTCATCTTATTTTATTATACCCCACTCAACCTTTATTTTTCCACTTGATTAATTTATTAATGTATTATAGTATATATAAATGTAGTACGTTTTCGTAACTGTTCTCTTTATCAACCCTTTTTAGGAGGATTGAAAAATGGCAAGAAAGAGAACGAGATGGCTGGCATCGGCAATATTTGATTCCGGATAGCAAAGTATACATAAGCTACGTGCATCGTAAGATGCACATGGGATCAAGTGAAATTGTCGAAAAAGCCAACCAAAAAAAGGTCGAGTTTATCTAAAAATAAACTCGGCCGCTTTTTATCTTATTCCACAATTCTTAAAAAATGGAGAAATTGCTTTTTTAATACCTAGGAGATATTTTTCTGAGTAGGGTTTTATTTTTTCAAAAGATGGATCTAATGTTTTTTCTGGCTTAAAGTTCTGAAGATAATAACTATTAGCCCCTGATATCCATTTAACAATCTCTAGAATATCTTCTTTCTTGAGAACGGTTGGTACAACAGTTGTCCTGAATTCGTAATCTGTTTTATCTTGTTTTAAAATATCCACACTCTTATTTATATCTTCTACCTTTAAGAAAAGCTCTTTATACCTTTCTTTGGGTAGCTTAATGTCCATTGCCACATAGTCAACAAGACTTTTATTTATTAAGCTCTTAAGCATTTCTGGATTAGACCCGTTAGTGTCTAATTTCACTGAATAATCCATTTTCTTTATCTTTTTTATAAAACCTTCCAGGTCTTTTTGAAGAGTAGGCTCTCCTCCGCAAATAACTACTCCCTCTATTAAGCCCTTTTTCCCTTCAAGGAAACTAAAAAGCTCTTTTTCTGCTATTTTGGGCTGATCCTTTATCTTTTCCGGCAAAACCAGCTCTGAAGAATAACACCAAGGGCAGCGAAAACTACAGCCAGATAAAAAAACCGTGGCGGCTAATTTACCTGGGTAGTCTATTAGAGTAAGTTTCTGTAAACCAGATATGGTCATAGCTTCTTAGTTAATTTGAACTCTTTTCTCTCTTTAAACTCTTGCTTTTTGCCTGTATGCCACTGCCTTACCGGCCTGATATACCCTACTATTCTAGAATAAACTTCGCAGGGCTGTTTGATCGTACACTTAGGACACTCAAAATGTTCTCCTGATAAATATCCGTGAGTTGGACAGATAGAAAATGTTGGGGTAAGGGTAATATAGGGCAAGCTGAACTTTTCAAAGGTCTTCTTTACCAGCATTTTGGCGGCATTAGGATCATTAATTTTCTCTCCCAAGAATATATGAAAAACAGT
>CAZNBW010000013.1:0-11115 GCA_964571585.1 uncultured Candidatus Saccharibacteria bacterium
TTTTTTCTTTAATTATTTTCCAGATTATTTTATGGATATCTTTGGAATACAGCATGTTATTGTCTTTCACGCATTCTATAATTCTATACTCCTCTGGAAACTCTTCTGCTGCCTGCAAATATGATTCTAAGGTAGCTGCTTGATGACTGTAATCTTTCTCATGAATATCTTGTTTTCTATCATCACCCAAATATGACCTTCTTCTTTCTTTCTTGTCTTTGTTAGTGATTTTATTAGCCATTTTCAAAGAGAGATCAGGTGACGTTTTTAAAATAAAAGTGATGCTTGGCTTTGGTATTTCAAAAAGATTGTATTCTAAGTCATAAAGCCAGTCAAAATATTTCTTTCTTTCTCTCCTATCTTTAATCTTCCCTCCCTGATGGCCAATGTTTGAAGCAACATACCTATCTGCAATTATTATCTCCCCCTGCTTCAACCACCTCTTTATATCAAAACCCATATCATACCTGTCTAAAGTATAAAAGATGGAGCCTCTGTAAGGACCAACTTCTTCTGCTGTACCATATTTGCCGTTTAAATAAGCATCCACAAAAAAAGCAGGGCTTTCTCCGTGGCGCGGAAAATCTACTTTTCTAACCTCATGCCCTTCCTTTTCCAAATGAGAAGCCAATAATCTAACCTGAGTGGCTTTGCCAGAACCATCTAGTCCTTCAAAAACAATAAATTTACCTTTATAACTCATGATACTTTAATATATCATAAAAAAAGAGCTCTTTAAAGCTCTGAGATATAATCTTGCCAGATAATTGAAGCCCAGATGTCAGTATCTCTAAGATATCCTGATATGTTATCTTTTTTCACCATTTCCCCTTTTAATTTGTCTGTTTCTTTAACTTTAATATTATCACTGTCTCCCATAAAATGATAAATCATTCCCAGGTGTACTTTTTCCACCATTTCAGTATCATCGTTCAAGATACCAACCAGTTTCTTGTCTATAATCTTTCCCTTAAAATCAACCTCCTCTTCCCATTCTCTTTGAGCTGCTAGCTCTAAATCCTTTCCGTCAGCTAAATCTATATGTCCACCAACAGCTAACTGATAACTGTCAATTAATCTCTTTTCGCCAGCCTCTTTAATATATTTATATAAAAAGAATTTATTCTGAAAACTAAATATAATATAAGGGATTATCTGCAAATATGAAGGGTCTTTTTCAACATCCCCCCTCCTTTTAAAAAAAGAGTTGTTCTTAATCAACTCTAAATAATAATCTAAATTGTCTTTCTTTATTCCCTGCCAGCCGCCCTTCTGAAAAAATATATTTCTTGGAACTACCAGGATTTTTTCATCTTCTTTCATAAAACTTACTGCTTCTCGTATTCTTCTATTGTATCGTCAAGAATAGATAATTCTATGCCAACTGATTTAAAAAGCTCCAAAGATAAATTGTCAGCATGGTATCTCTTCTGAGCAACAACCCTTTTTATACCAACACGCACTATCCTCATGGCACAATTGTAGCAAGGAACCATCTTGCAGTAGACTGTAGCCCCTCTAAGCTTTATACCATCTTTAGCGCACTGCAAAATAGCATTTTCTTCAGCATGCAGGGTCCTAACGCAGTGCTGAGAACCATTCCCTTCCTCATCGGTTACCGTTCTCATCATATGCCCTACTTCATCGCAGTGAGGCTGGCCTGGAGGAGATCCAACATAACCTGTAGCTAAAATAGTGTTGCTCTCGCTAACGATAACAGCTCCACTCCTGCCCCTATCGCAGGTTCCTCTTCTACCCAAAGGTTCTAAGAGTGATATAAAATATTCATCCCAGGTTGGACGAACATATTTAGATTCTTTTTTCTCTTTCATATTATTTCTCTACTTCAACGCCCATGTTTTTGGCAGTGCCTTCAATTATTTTAACTGCCTGGTTGATATCAGTTGTGTTGAGGTCCGGCATCTTCTTTTTGGCCACTTCTTGCAATTGAGCTTTAGTTATTTTACCTACTTTATTTTTATTCGGAACGCCAGAACCTTTTTCAATCCCAATGGCTTTTTTAATAAGTTCTGCTGCAGGCGGTTGCTTTAGCTTAAAGCTATAACTCCTGTCTTCAAAAACAGTAATCTCAACAGGTATTTTAAAACCAACCTGCTCCTTAGTGGCATCATTAAACTTCTGACAAAACTCTGCAATATTAACTCCGTGGGAAGCTAAAGCAGGGCCTACCGGAGGCGCAGGATTAGCCTGTCCTGCCTTAATATGAAGTTTTACAATAGCTTTTACTTTTTTAGCCATAAAATTATTAAATGCGAAGAAAGTGAAGTTTTTAAATCACGGGCTTTTCTGCAAAGCAGAAAAGGGCAGAGGTGTGAGCTGGATGATTTAAAAACTTCATTTTCGTAGCTATATTTTCTTTATTTGTAATGAATCCAGTTCAACAGGAGTATCCCTGCCAAACATATTAACTAAAACTTTAATCTTGCCCCTGCCCTCATCAATCTCTGAAACCTTGCCGTCAAAATCCTTAAAAGGCCCATCTGTAATTTTAACGGGGTCCCCTACCTTAACCTCTATCTTGTATTGAGGAGTTTCAACTCCCATTCTCTTTTTTAAACTGTCTATCTCCATTTTAGAAACCGGCACTGGAGTAGTCCCCACTCCTACAAAACCAGTTACATTCGGGGTATTTCTAACAACGTACCAAGAATCATCGGTAACTATCATTTCTACCAAAACATACCCAGGATAGATCTTTTCTTCCACTGTTTTTCTCTTTCCTGACTTAATCTTAATTTTCTTCTCTTTAGGAACTATTACGTTAAATATCTTGTCTTCCATGCCCAAAGACTCAACTCTTTGCTTTAAGTTCTTGGCTACTGCGTCTTCATACCCAGAATAAGTGTGAATCACATACCAGTTTTTCTCCTGTGGAAGCTGTTGTTTTGGCACGTTAAATTACAAATTTATTTAATATAAATTGGAAGATTGCGTCTAATCCTCCTAAAAAGGCAGCTGTTACAATAGAAAGACCAACCACAATAAGAGTATATTTTACAGTCTCTTTTCTAGTGGGCCAGTTAACTTTTTTCATTTCCAGCCTGACTTCTTTTAGAAATTCCTTTATCTTTTGAGGAATTTTTCTTATTTTCATATGAATTAATAATATTAAATAAAATTAGGCTAAATGTCAAGGTTCTTAACCTTGTCAGCATAGGTTTGAATAAACTTCTTCCTGGGAGGAACTTCCTCTCCCATAAGCATGTCAAATACCTTATCTGCCTCTTTGGCGTCTTCTATCTTAACCTGCAAAAGCATTCTGTTTTCAGGATTCATGGTTGTTTCCCAAAGCTCATCCGGATTCATTTCTCCTAAGCCCTTGTATCTTTGAATAGATATGTTCTGAATCTTATCTTTCTTTAAAAGTTTTAACAAATCCTCTTTGCCAGAATCAGTGTAAGCATATTCTATTTTCTTGCCCGCCTGAATCTTGTATAAAGGAGGTTGAGCAATGTATAAATAACCCTTTTCTATAATCGGCTTAAGGTATCTAAAGAATAAGGTTAGAAGTAAAGTCCTAATATGGTTACCGTCAACATCAGCATCAGTCATTATAACAATTTTGTGGTACCTTGTTTTCTCTAAATTAAAGTCCTCCCCGATAGCAGTGCCCAAGGCAATAATCAAAGCCCTGATTTCCTTAGAAGAAAGTATCTTATCTATCCTGGCCTTTTCTACATTAAGTATCTTTCCTCTCAAAGGAAGGATTGCCTGAAAATGCCTGTCTCTTGCCTGGCGGCTGCTGCCCCCAGCTGACTCTCCTTCTACAATATACAGCTCTGAATCCTCTGGTTTTCTTGATATGCAGTCAGCCAGTTTTCCTGGAAGCGCTAATCCTTCCAAAGCTCCTTTTCTAAGAACAGTTTCTCTGGCTGCCCTAGCTGCTTTTCTTGCTCTGGCAGACAATAGAGACTTTTCAATAATAGCTTTTGCATCTTGGGGGTTTCTTTCTAAAAAATCAGCTAATCTTTCTGAAATAATCTGCTCAACTACTATTTTAGCTTCCGGGTTACCAAGCTTTGCCTTTGTCTGTCCTTCAAACTGGGGCTCTTTTATCTTTATAGAAACAACCCCAGTCAGCCCCTCTCTTATGTCATCTCCAGACAGATTACCCTCTGACTCTTTTATCAACTCATTCTTTTTAGCGTAATCATTAAGGGTTCTTGTTAAAGCAGCTCTAAAGCCAGTTAAATGAGTTCCTCCCTCCCCTGTATTTATATTATTAGCAAAGCTTTCTTCAAAGCATTCATAATCTTCTGTGTACTGCAAAGCTGCCTCAACAGATATATCGTCTTTTTCTCCTATGCAGTAAAATATATTTTGATGGCGTACAGGAGAACCCCCGATTAAGTATTTAATATATGAAGCCAGCCCCCCTTCAAAGTAAAAAGTGTAACTGTCTTCTTTTTCCTTTTCCCTTTCATCTCTGAAAACAATCTTTACCCCTTTAGTCAAATATGCCTGCTGCCTTAAATGTTTTAATATTCTTTTCTTGTTAAAAGTAACGTCTTTAAATATCTCTTTATCTGGCTCAAAGATTTGAGTGGTTCCTGATTCCCTACATTTTCCTTCCTTTTTCAGCTTAGTTTTTACTTTGCCCTTAGAATACTCTTGGGAATATTTCTGGCCGTCTCGGCAAACCTCGGTTCTCATAAAAGAAGAAAGAGCACATACAACAGAAACTCCAACTCCGTGAAGCCCTCCAGAAACCTTATAAGCTTCTCCTCCAAACTTACCTCCTGCATGCAAGGTTGTCATAACTGTTTCTAAAGCTGATTTCTTTGTCTGCTTGTGCCAGTCTACCGGGATTCCCCTGCCGTTGTCTGTGGTCTTGACCTTATTATCTGGAAGCAAAACAACCTCTATTTGAGAAGCATAATCTGCCATTGCTTCGTCCAGTCCGTTATCAACACATTCCCAGATTAAATGATGAAGCCCGTCAGGACCGGTTGAACCAATATACATACCAGGCCTTTTTCTGACTGGATCAAGACCCTCTAAAACATATATGTCTTTAGCTGTATATTCTCCTTGTTTTTTCTCTTTTACCATAATATTATCGTAAAACAGCGTTTAAATCCTGTTTTGTTTTTTCTCTAATTTTCTCCTGAATCTTGTTTATTTCTTCGTTGCTTAATGTTCTTTCAGGCGAACGGTAAACAATACGGAACGTATAGCTCTTTTTATCTTTCCCGAATTTCTCCTCGTTCTCATAGCTGTCTAGCAGTTTTACCTCTTCAATTAAGTTTTGGGCAAAATCTCTTACAATCTCGTAATAGTTATTCAAATTTATATCCTTATCTATAACAAAAGAAATATCTCTTGACGTTGCGGGATACTTGCTTACTTCTTTATATTTACTGTTAATGTCTTTAAATTGGCTGGTAATTCTTGAATCGTTAGACCAAAGCACCCTTATGTCCGGTATTCCCATCTTTACCATTGCCAGCCTCTCTACTCCAAATCCGAATGCCCAGCCGTTATATATTTCAGGGTCAATGCCAAAATTACTTAAAACCTGCGTATGAACAAGGCCTGCTCCGGTAACTTCCATCCAATCGCGGCCTCCCAATTTAATATTCAACTCTATTGAAGGGTCTGTAAAGGGAAAAGTATCAACTAAAAACTTGCATTTAACATTCTTGCCAAAAATACTCTTAGCAATATCAACTTGCACATCTTCTAAGTCCTTCTTCGTAATAACTTTCTGGTCTTTTCTGCATATATACAAACCGTCTATCTGGTGAAAAGCAGGAAAATGATTTCTGTCAATTTCATCTTTTCTAAAAACTATTCCAGCTGACAAAGCTCCTACACTCCCCTCTTTTTCCAGCCTTTTTAATATCCTCGCCTCTTTTAAATAAAAGGGCCACATTGTTGTTGTCTGCGTGCGCAGGATATATGAATTATCTAAATAGTAGGTATCTGATCCTCTGCGGCTGGGGTGATCTTCTGGAGTATTTAAAAGGTCAAAGTTCTGCTCTATTGTAACTATTCTAGGAAAATCAATTAAATCAAAGTCTTTAAATCTGGGTAAGTTTATTATCTGGTCAATTAAAATCTTCACAGGAGAATTATCTTTTTTTGTAAGATCTTCGAGCTTTAACAGCCTTTTAATCCTTTCCGCCTTAATATCATCTCTCTTCTCCAGATCCTTGATTAAGGCTTTTTCTTTAGCATTATCTATTATAATATTCTCTCTCATATTTTTCTATTTTACCTTAAAATTAAGCAAAAATCAACATAATCTGTTAATAAAAAAGCCCTTAAGATATCATTATCTCAAGGGCCTAATTTTAGGCCTTACCAGTTAATTTGGCCCAATTAGCTTTCGGTCTGTAGCGCGGAGAGCCAGCATTACATAAACGGCAGGGCGCATCAACTGCCCAAACTACCTGTTCAATTAAAGAAACTATTTCTATTCCGTTATAATCTACCGGAAGTTTCGGGGGACGGTGAACAAGTGTACCAACTATAGAAAGCCAATTAACTGGCTCATAGTTTCCCTCGTTAACTGCCCGACAGACATCAACGAATGTTCCGCTTGTTGTAATAAGCTCCTCCACCTGAAGAACGACTGCGTCTTTTGGAATCTGCATCCTGCGCCAAATCATCTTCTTGCCCTTAGGGTCAGATGGATCTTTTTCAGCAAAAGCAGCGATTGCATTATAAGCTTTTGCCACTTCATGGGAAAAAGTAATAGCAGCGTAAGGAGAACCTATAACCCAGTCAACCTTCTTCACCCCAGCTTCTTTTAATTTCCGAGCTAACTGGAAGCCCAGAATCTCGCAAAGCCTGGGATTGCGAAGAACCCGCATACAATCAAAGAAACCGTTACTGCACTTTCCCGAGCTCAATTCAGCGTGAGGAGCTTCTGGATTACTAGCATCGTACACCCAAACTGCATCATAAACATCAAACCAGCTAAGTATATCGTCTGACGTTAGAATCTTATCATCATAGTGCCTCGGATCATCAATTAATCTTGTCAACATGTTACTCACCCCCTTCGGATTTTAGCTCTTCCAATGCCTGCTCAATTTCTTTCAGGGTTCGCTCCACTGCTTCTTTTGAATTTTGAGGAAGGCCCCTATCATTGGCCTTAGCCTGCGTAATAGGACGGCCCATCACGATTCTCTTTGCTCCACTCAGAAAAGCCTTCTTGGGAGTTAAAACCCTGCTTTGATCATCGCCTTGGACAATCCCCCATTCAGGCCTTACTCCTGGAGTATTTAGGCTAAGCATTAGCTCAAACCTATCTTTCACGACTTCAACTTCCTCTGGTGAAAGGATGAGACTGCCAAGACCAGCCAACTTCGCCATTCGGGCAAATCTCAAAACTCCAGCTTTTGTAGAACACGTAAATATCGCCTGGCACTCTTCTTCGTTTAGGCTTGTTAAAACCGTTACTCCGAGAACTTCAGTCTTTTCTCCTACGACTTTTTGAACAACGTTCATTCCGTCAATGCCTGCACAACACATCACTGTAAGCATATCTGGCTTTGCTTCAGCCAAGAATTCTGCGTCGAACTGCATAGTTTTCGGAATATCAATGAGCTTAAGGTCAGCAAAAACCTTAAGCCCGAGATTATGCAATTTCTTAATAAACCCATAGCCAACCGCTCGTAGAATAGAATTTACTTTTATGTAAACCCCTAATCCTGACAACTCTTCCGCTAATTCAAGAACCTTCTTCTTGACACCTTTCGTTCCCCCAAAGGCTTTCGGGGAATAATCGGCTGCCACTATTAAACATTCTTCTGGTTTCATTTCAATTTCCTTTCAATTTAATTTTGGTTTCTTTTCATGTCTTTTTTGACAAACATTGTCGGGCGCCAAGGATAGCGCAGAAATATTGAGCCAAAGCTTATGGCTTTAGCTCCCATCTCACGAAGCTTTTCAATATCCTCAAAATCCCATACGCTTGGCCCAATCACTGGAATATCATCTGTTAAACAAACAAGATCGCCCACCAACATCCACGTAAGGGGCTGAGATATTTTCCCCGAGACTCCCCCGCCTCCTAAATGCGCAAGCGGGCTCTTTTTTTCTGGAAAAATAATATTCCACGGAACACTGTTGATTGATATGGCTTCAATGATGTCTTTATTAAAGCCAGCAAAAATTACCCTAACATCATGAACTACCGAAACTTTAAGAATAAGAGGAAAACGGCTTACTTTTTTCACTGCCAGACAGCTTTCTATTATTTTCCCCGTGTTTACCAGAAGATCTTCTCCTGTATTCGGACAAGATGCGTTTATCTCCAGGGCAACCAAATCAAAGCTATTCAACATTTCTGCCATGTCAGTAAGTTCTTTCACTTCATTGGAAAAGATTGAACCAACCAAAGAAATATTTCTTCGGCTTACTTTTGGACCTATCTCCCGACACCACCAATCAATTCCCTTATTCGTTAACCCAACAGAGTTTACAGTTCCTCCTCTCATCGGCCTAACACACCCGAGAGGATTATACCATCGTAAATTTCCCTTTCTGGGATAACGAGTCAAGGTTTTGATAACAATAGTGAATAAAGATAGATCTATTAGTTTTATCCAACGAAGAGGCCATTCCCACGGCCAGCCCTTTCCGTCAAAGGCCAAAGCTCCGCTGGCAACCATATATTCAAATTCATGTCCATTAGACAGTGTAATCATATTACACCTCCCAACTTTGAACTAAAGGTTTTGACAATATCGCCAAAGGTCATATCATTGATTAGATTTTTTCCGGCGCCAATCTGTGGAAGAAAACCCTCTACGAACTCACGATAGAGATATAACGAAGGAAAACCAGAAAGATAAGGCGGAAATATCTTCTCTCCAACAGCATGCGGAGCATGATCTGTTTCAATCCAGTCAATTTCTCCTTGCAATAAACAGTTTCTTAATAATTCAATATCTCTTAGAGATCTTAACGGAGGATTCATCTTATAAAGAAGACCACCTCTCTCCATTTGTAATTCTTGAGCAAATAGAATATGGTGAGGCGTTACAGCACAGGTAATCTTAATATTTGGTCTTGCTATTTTTACCAAATCCACTGTTTCTGGACAAGATACGTGAACTATATGCAAAATACCTTTAAACTTTGCCTGATTTGCAAATCTTATCTGATCTCTAACAGCTTCTATTTCAGCCTCTTTTGGTCTAGCTTCTGAATGACTCATTGGATTTAGGGGATTCCAGAGTTCTGGCTTTAACAAATCTTCCCTTTCGCAATGGACAGCCAATACTCCTTCATAGCCCAAACTTGCGAGCATCTTGTAGATCCCAGCCTGCTTCTCCCTGTCTATTACGGCTAAATCCCCTACCGATCTACCAGCATAAAGCTTGAATCCTATTACGTGAGTGTTGTGGAAATCATCGTAAATCCTCACTGCTTCTTTTATCTGATCTTCGTTTGACGTTATTCCAAGCCATAAAAAATAATTTTCCTTTTTCTCTTCCGGGACTAATTTTAATCTATCCCGTACTCTTTCCTGGGTTATAATCGGCGGGTTTGTATTGGGCATATCAAATATTATGTCCACGCCCTGCTCTTCGGCAATTTCAAAAGTATGCTCTATTGTTTCTTTATGTCTTTCTTTTTCATCTCTGCAATGTACATGCGGATCGATTCTCATTTTTATTCTCCTTATATTCAATAGGTTATTCAAATTTTAAACGAACAGGAACTCTTATTATTTTTATCAAACTTCCCAGTTTTGTCAAATGAAATAACTAAATAAAAAAAACCGGCGAGATTCAGAAAGGGTAGAATCTCGCCTTTGACGCATTGGTGTAAAGTCCAATGAATCATTAAAAAACAATTATTATAATAGCAATATCAAAAAACATGTCAAGTTAATAAGTATAGCAAAATGCGGTGTCTATTTGAAAATATCCGAACGGAACTCTCTGGGCTCGGCGGGCGGAAAGGACGATTTCAAGTATTTCTTTGGCGGTAAATTATTTAAGATTTTGTTTGATGGATAACTCGTTGAGGGAATGGAATTTCAATACTCTCTTTATCGAAAGCTATCTTTAATCGCTTTCGCAACTCACCGGTAACGTCCCATTGCTTGAGCGGTTTCGTCTCACCGAGAATTTTAATCATAATTGCCGAATCGGCAAAATCATCAACTCGCAGAAACTGCGGGGGTTTCACAATATAATCTTTCCACGCAGGATCTTGAGCGAGTTCGTCGCCAACTTTATTCACTACCGAAATAACATGTTCAAGATTGGAATTATAAGAAATCCCGATGTTTAAGTTTACTCTTGCAAAAAACTTCGAGAGATTGGAAACTTTCTTGATTTCTCCATGCGAAACGTGGTGGACTGTTCCGTCTAAATCCCGAAGCGTGGTCATTCTTAAGCTTATATCTTCAACCAAGCCGCATGTTCCGTCAAAACAAACGACATCGCCGACTCTATACTGGTTTTCCATTATGATAAAAAGTCCGCTAATGAGGTCGCGAATAAGATATTGCCCGCCAAAGCCAAACGCAAGCCCGGCGATGCCCGCCGCCGCAAGAAGTGGGCCTATTGCAAAACCGACTTCTTGTAGGATCATTAAAAAGACAAGAATCCATATCAAGATGCCAAACGAGGCAGAAAAAATTCTAACTAAAGTATCTTCCCGTTTCTTTTCAGCTTCTTTGCCTAGAAAATGATCTGAAACAATAATTTTCCTTATGAGTTTTTCAATAAAAATTCTACTAAATTTATGGGCTAGTTTAGCAATAGCAATAACAACAAGAATCTTTATCCCATGATCCAGTAACCACGGAGTTGCGTTTACAATAATTTTTTGAATAAAATCCTGCATATTATGAATAAATTCTTTTACTATTATTTTACTAATTCTTCCATTGGAACGCCTAACGCCTTAGCAATCTTGGCGACCGTTTGGACGCTTGGCTTGATAACAACATTACTCTCAATCAATTTTCATGCGGAGGGGGTGGGATTCGAACCCACGAGTCCGTGAGGACGGCGGTTTTCAAAACCGCTGGAATAAGCCGCTATCCGACCCCTCCATAAAAATTAAAAGCGGGGACGACCGGACTCGAACCGGCAACCTCATCCGTGACAGGGATGCGATCTA
>CAZNBW010000014.1:0-10963 GCA_964571585.1 uncultured Candidatus Saccharibacteria bacterium
CCTAACGTTGGCAAGGTGATAAAAATATGAGGTTTAATCTGCCAGAAACTGAAAATAAAATACTGAAGTTTTGGAAAGATAAGAAGATTTTTGATAAACTACGAAAGAAAAACCAAGGTAAGAAGCAATGGTCGTTTTTAGACGGCCCAATTACCGCAAATAATCCAATGGGTGTGCATCATGCTTGGGGTAGGTCGTATAAGGATTTGTTTCAGAGATATAAAGCAATGCAAGGGTGTGATCAAAGATATCAGAACGGTTTTGACTGCCAGGGTTTGTGGGTTGAGGTTGAAGCTGAAAAAGAACTAGGTTTTAAGAATAAAAAGGATATTGAGGAGTTCGGCATTGATAAGTTTGTTAATGCTTGCAAGAAAAGGGTTTTAAAATACTCAAAGATTCAGACAGATCAGTCAATAAGGCTGGGCCAGTGGATGGACTGGGATAATTCTTACTATACAATGTCTGATGAGAACAATTACACTATTTGGAATTTTCTTAAGGTCTGTAAAGAAAAAGATTTGTTGTATAAGGGCCATGACAGTGTTCCTTGGTGTCCTCGCTGCGGAACAGCAATATCCCAGCACGAAATATTAACAGAAGAATATAAAGAGTTAACTCATAAATCAATATTCTTTAAGATGCCGGTTAAAAATGAAAAAGACACACACTTTTTAGTGTGGACTACTACTCCTTGGACATTGCCCGGAAACGTTGCTTTGGCTGTTAATCCAGACCTAGAATACGCAAAAGTTAAAAAAGGAAAGTCAATATATATTTTATTAAAAGGAAAAGCAGATTTGCTTGAAGCAGGAGAGATAAAAGAAGTTTTTAAGGGCAAGAGTTTAGAAGGACAAGAATACGAAGGATTGTTTGATGAATTAAGCGGAGTAAAGAAGGCCATGGAAGGAAAAACTCACAAGGTTATTTTATGGAAAGACGTGACAGAAGAAGAAGGCACAGGAATTGTTCATATAGCTTCAGGCTGTGGAGCCGAAGACTTTCAATTAAGCAAAGAACTGGACTTTCCAGTGATTGATTTGTCAGATGATGAAAGTAACTATAGAGAAGGGTTTGGAGAATTAAGGGACAAGTTTGTTGGTTCAGAAGATGCCAAAACTTGGATATTTGAATATTTAGAAAATAAGGGCAAAGTTTTTAAGATAGAAGACTATACCCATAGATACCCAACTTGCTGGAGATGTAAGACAGAGCTTATCTTTAGGGTTGTTGATGAATGGTATATTTCAATGGAGAAATTAAGAAAACAACTAGTATCAGTTGCAAAGAAGATAAAGTGGATTCCTTCTTTCGGATTAGATAGAGAGCTTGACTGGTTGAAAAATATGCACGACTGGCTTATTTCTAAGAAACGTTATTGGGGCCTGGCTCTTCCCATTTTTGAGTGTGAGTGCGGTAATTTTGAAGTAATCGGTTCAAAACAAGAATTAAAGAAGAGAGCAGTAGCTGGCTGGGATAAGTTTGAGGGAAATTCTCCTCATAGGCCCTGGGTAGACGAGGTAAAGATAAAATGTTCTAAGTGTGGAAAAGAAGTTTCTAGAATTAAAGACGTAGGTAATCCTTGGCTTGATGCTGGCATAGTTCCTTTTTCCACTATGCCTAAGACCTGGTTCCCAGCAGAACTGGTCTGTGAGTCATTCCCTGGGCAGTTTAAGAATTGGTTTTATTCTTTGATTGTGATGAGCACTGTTTTAGAAAATACAAACCCAATGAAAACAGTTTTTGGTTTTGCTACTGTTAAAGATGAGAAGGGAGAAGAGATGCACAAGTCAAAAGGCAATGCAATATGGTTTGATGATGCAGTTGAAAAGATAGGTGCAGATATTATGCGTTTTATGTATGCAAGACAGAACCCTGTTAATGATTTGAACTTTGGCTACGGTCCAGCAGAAGAGATTAAAAGAAAAGTTCTTACTTTATATAATGTGCATACTTTTTTTAATACTTATGTGGAGAAAAAAGAATTTCCAGACAAACCACAATTAAAGTCAAAAGATGTTTTAGATAGATGGATCATTTCAAGATTGAATAATTTGGTTAAGAAAACAACTAAAAGCTTAAATGAATACAATGTTTCTTCAGCTGTATCGGCAATAGAGAATTTCTTTATTGAAGATCTTTCTTTATGGTATGTAAGAAGATCCAGGAAAAGGTTTCATAAGGGTGAAAAGGGCAGAAAAGAAGCGATTGATTCATTATATTATGTGCTGTTAACTTTAACTAAAGTTGTCGCGCCAATAATGCCCTTTTTTGCAGAAGAGATGTATCAAGGATTAAGAATCAAAAATATGCCAGAATCAATTCATTTATGCGATTGGCCAAAAGCTGGAAAGACAGATGATAAACTTGAAGAGAAAATGAAGCAGGTCAGAGATATTGTAAATTCAGCCCTGGCAAAAAGAGCAGAAGCAGAAATCAAGGTTCGCCAGCCCTTATCTAGGCTGACCATTAAAGATAAACTAGAAAAGAACTTGCTGGATTTAATAAAAGATGAAGTTAATATCAAAGAGGTTGTTGTCGGCAAACAACTAAAACTAAATACCAAGATAACAAAAGAGCTTGAAAAAGAAGGTGAGTATAGAGAAATCGTTCGCTATGCAAGGGAATTGAGAAAAGGAATTGGCTTAAGTCATTATGATGTCCTCGGCAGCATTAGCTCTACTGCTTCAGTGGTAAGAATTGATGATCTTTTAAGAGATATTAACGCAAAAAGATTTAATAAAGTGCAAAATGTAGAAGAAATGGATGTGGATAGAAAGAAAGAAATTAAATTAAGGGGGAAGAGATATTATATAGGGATTAAGAAATAAAATTGACTTTATGCTTAGTTTAGCTATAATAAATATATGAAAAGAATTAATTTAAAAAATATAGTTTGGAAAGAGGGTAAGTATTATGTTGCTCAATGTCTTAACGTTGATGTTTCTAGTTTTGGAAAAACCAAAAAAGAGGCTTTGGATAACTTAGAAGAAGCCTTGGAATTATATTTTGAAGATAAGAGGAAAAGTAATTTAGTTAAAATTGAAAAACCAGAATTAGTTGACTCTTGTCTAAAAAATGTCTAAACTTTATTCTTCTACCCATATTATTAAGATTCTCCAAAAAGAGGGGTTTATCTATGTTTCCCAAAGAGGGAGCCACGTAAAATTCAAAAAGTCTGATAAGACAGTAATAGTTCCGGCCAATAGAAAGGAAATTCCATATGGAACATTTAAATCTATTTTACGACAATCTAGTTTAAAAGAAAAACATTTTAAAAAATAAAAGATATAATATCATGGGGTTATTTGACAGAAAAAAATCAGTCTCGAGAGAAGAGCTTAGGTCTGCTCTAAGAAGGGATTCTGGCATAATAAAGGGCGGGGAAGGAAAATACAGCTCGGGTGAAAGAGATAGGTTGGGCCAAGAAGTATTTGGGCCAAAATACGGTTCAAAGATTTCCAAGCTTGATTATCAAAGGGCAATCAGGGATTTGGAGAACAAAAAGGGCAGGACAACCAGTATGGAAGAGAGAGAAAAGATTGATGACAGGATAAAGTATTTAGAGCAGATGGGCGGAAGAGGCATTTAAGATGGCAGTTCACTACAGAACCTTAGGCTTTGTTTTAACGAAAGAAGATGTTCGTGAAGCGGATCAGGTTTTTTCTGTTTTTACAAAGGACTTCGGCAAGATTAAAATATTAGGGAGGGCAATTAGAAAGACTAAATCTAAGCTAAGATCAGGAATCGATCTTTTTTATTTGTCTGAAATAGAGTTTATACAAGGGAAAAACTACAAAACACTTACAGATGCGTCGGCTATTGAAAAGCATAAAAATATAAGAAAAGATTTAGAAATAATGGAAACTGCCCGGAAGATATCTAAGACAGCAGATATCTTAATAAAAGGAGAGGAAAAGGATGAAAGAATATTTAATTTATTGATTGAGATTTTTACTGGGCTGAATTTAATAAGCCCGGTTTATCAAAAATATAATCTACTTTATCATTATTTCTTTTGGACACTGGTTTCTTTCTTGGGCTATCAAATGGATTTGCATCATTGTGCAAAATGCGGAGAAAAGCTGGTTTCAGAAATAATGAACTTTTCTCCTCTTCACCAAGGAATTATTTGTCTAAGGTGTTCGGATGATAGTATTAAGGGCAAGGTCAAAATATCTCCAGAGACAGTTAAGGTGTTAAGAATAATAAAGCTAAAGAGAAGAGACGTTTTAGAGAAATTGAAAATAGAAAAAGATTATCTTGAAGAGCTGAGCCAAATCTCAGAAACATATTTGATTTCTTTCTAATTTATTAGTATAATTATTATATTATGAAAAAAATAATCATTATTTCTATCATTGTTTTATTTTTCCTTATCGGGGCTTTGGGTTTTTGGTATTGGAACAGGAATCCTTATTCAAAAGAGGTTTTAAAGATAGAGATAATAGGCCCTGCAGAAGCTAACTTTTCAGAAGAAGTAGAGTATACAGTTAAGTACAAGAATAACGGTAATGTAAGACTAGAAGAGCCGAGATTAATATTTGAATTTCCAGAATACTCAATTGTTGAAGAAAGCTTTATAAGGAGGAAAGAATTAAGTCCGGAAGAACTGGGAGATATTTATCCTGGCGAAGAAAAGATACTTACTTTCAAGGGAAGGCTTTTTGGAAAAGAGGAAGAATTGAAGACAGTTAAGGTTTGGTTGAGCTACCAGCCTAAGAATCTTTCAGCCCGCTATGAATCAGAAACAAGCTTTACCACAAAGATCAAATCTATTCCTTTGACTTTTGACTTTGACCTGCCCTCAAGGATAGAGGCTAACAAAGAGTTTGATTTTTCAATAAACTATTATTCTATTTTAGATTATCCTCTTTCTGACCTGACAATCAAGATTGATTACCCTGAAGGTTTTGAGTTCTTGAGAAGCAGCCCTGAAAGTTTAAGCAAGAATGAGTGGGACGTTCCTATTTTAAATAAGGCAGAAGGAGGGAGGATTGACATTAGAGGAAAGATTGCAGCTGAGCTTGGAGATTTTAAAATGTTTAAAGCTAAAATCGGCTTTTGGAGGGAGGGAGAACTTGTTATGTTAAAGGAGATAAGCAGGGGAGTAGAAATAACGGAACCGTTTATTGACATTTACCAGGAAATCAACGGGCAGAAAAACTATGTTGCTTCAGCTGGTGATCTTTTGCACTACGAAATTTATTTCAGGAATGTTGGAGAAGAAGCATTTAAGGACTTGTTTTTAGTGGTAAGACTAGATGGAGATGGTTTTGATTTTGATACTATTAAGACAACTGATGGAGAGGTTGAACAGGGAGATAATACTATAATCTGGGACGGCAAAGGAGTTTCTGGCCTGAGGTTCTTAGATCAAGGAGAAGAGGGAGAAGTGGAGTTTTGGATAGACCTTAAAGAAGAATGGGATTCATCTAATAAAGACATTGTTTTGAAAAACACGGTCTTGCTCTCAAAAATGAAAGAGGAGTTTGAAACAAAAGTAAACTCCCATCTTTCTTTAGAACAGCAAGCTCAAAGTTCTTCTAGTCCTAAAGCGGGTGAAGACATAACCTATAATGTAACCTGGCAGGTTAAAAACTATTTCAATGATGTTAAGAATGTAAGGGTTAAGGCAATTCTTCCTCCAAACGTAAGGTTGACAGGGAATATCTCTCCTAAAGATCTCTCTTCTGACTTTGCCTTTGACAGCAGCAGCCGAGAGATAGTGTGGCTAGTGGGTGATTTAGAAGCAGGAAGCGATTCTCCAACAATAACATTGCAAGTTATATTAACTCCTATTTTCAACCAAAGAGGAGAACAGGCTGTTCTGATAGAAAAAGCCAGAGTATTAGCTGAAGATATCTGGACTCAGAGATTTTTAGAAGAAGAAGTAGACGAATTAAAAACTCCTCAAAAAGTAGAATAGTATGCAAGATTTAATGCAGAAAATCGTATCATTTGCCAAAAGGCGCGGTTTTATTTTCCAGTCCTCTGAAATATACGGGGGATTTGGTTCTTGCTATGATTTCGGTCCTTTGGGAGTGGAGCTGAAAAACAATATTAAAAAGTCCTGGTGGAAAGAAATGGTTGAGAGAAGAAAGGATATTGTTGGCTTAGACTCGTCTATTTTGATGAGCCCTAAAGTATGGGCCGCATCAGGTCATTTAACGGCTGGTTTTGCAGATGAGTTGGTGGAGTGCAAAAAATGCCATCATCGTTTTAGAAAAGATCACATAAAAGGTAAATGCCCTGACTGCGGAGGAGAATTAACTAAGCCTAAAAAGTTTAACTTAATGATGAAAACTTTTGTAGGCCCCGTAGAAGATGAAGCTTCTACAACTTATTTAAGAGCTGAAACCTGTCAGGGCATATATCTTAATTTTAAGAATGTAATGCAGACAATGCGTTTGAAAGTTCCTTTCGGAATAGCCCAGATAGGAAAGGCCTTTAGGAATGAAATAACTCCCAAAGACTTTATTTATAGAACGAGAGAGTTTGAACAGATGGAAATGCAGTGGTTTTGCAGTCCCAAAGAAACTGATAAGTTTTTTGATTATTGGTTAAAACAGCGCCTTAGCTGGTATTATAATCTAGGCATAAATAAGAAGAACATAAAGACGTATGAGGTGCCCAAGAAAGAACTGGCTCATTACGCCAAAAGAGCAGTTGATATTTTGTATAAGTTTCCTTTCGGCTGGCAGGAAATTGAAGGGATACATAACAGAGGTGATTGGGATTTATCTAATCATGCAAAGCATTCAGGAGTTGATTTAAAATACGAAGACTATTTTCCTCACATTATTGAAACTTCTGTTGGAGCAGACAGATCTTTACTTGCCTTTTTAGTTGATGCTTATCAAGAAGTTAAAGGAGGAAGGACTAAAACAACTGAATCTGCCAAAGAAGTTGAGGTTTTTTTAAAACTTGCTAAGAGTTTAGCCCCTATAAAAGCAGCAGTACTTCCTTTGGTGAAGAATAAGCCGAATATAGTTAAGAAATCTAAACAGGTTTTTGAAATACTAAAAGGGCAGTTTATGACTCAGTATGATGAAACTGGCTCTATCGGCAGACGGTACAGAAGACAAGATGAGATAGGAACACCATTTTGCATTACTATTGATTTTGATACTTTAAAAGATAATACTGTTACTTTGCGTCATCGCGACACAATGAAACAAGAAAGAGTAAAAATTGAAGAACTAGCTTTATGTTTAAGAAAACAACTTTAAAGAACGGTTTAAGAATTATTACAGTTCCAAATAAGGGCACTAAAGCTGTGACTTGTTTGGTTTTAGTTGGTACGGGTTCTAAATACGAGACAAAAGAAATAAATGGGATATCTCATCTGCTGGAACATTTATTTTTTAAAGGCACTAAGAAAAGGCCTAATCATTTGAAAATCGCAGAACCCCTGGATGAAGTTGGCGGAGCTTACAATGCTTTTACAGGAGAAGATTATACAGGATATTATGCAAAGGTTGATGCTAAGCACTTTGATTTGGCCTTGGATATAATATCAGATATTTATCTTAACTCTAATTTAGATGAAAAAGAAGTTAAAAAAGAAAAAGGAGTTGTTATAGAAGAAATAAATATGTACCATGATAATCCAATGGCCCACGTGCAGAGTTTATGGACCAAGCTTTTATACGGAGATCAGCCAGCAGGTTGGGATATTGCCGGGACCAAGAAAAGTGTTTTGGGGATTTCCAGAAAACAGCTTCTAAATTATATGACAAAACAATATAATTCTAAGAATACAGTAGTTTGTATCGCAGGAGCAGTCGGGCAGGGAGCTATTGATAAAGTTGAAAAGCACTTTTCTGGTATTTCAGCTAATCGTGGAACCAATAAGCAAAAAGTAGCTGAAGAACAGAAACAGCCAGAGCTTCTTTTAGAGAAGAGAAATACAGACCAGACTCATTTTTGCCTGGGGGTAAGAGCTTTTAATATTTTTGATTCTAGAAGATGGTCCGCAGAACTTTTAAGCTTGATTCTGGGGGGAATGATGAGCTCTAGGCTGTTTAACTCAGTAAGGGAGAAATTAAGTTTATGCTATTATATCAGAACTTCTACTTCTCTAGATCCTGATACAGGGTTTTTAATGACTCAAGCAGGAGTGGACAACTCTAGGGTGGAAAAAGCAGTAGAAGCTGTTTTAAAAGAGTATAGAAAGATTGCTGTAACTAAAGTAAGTCAAAAAGAGCTGAAAAAGGTAAAAGACCATATAAAAGGCAAGATGGTTTTAACTTTTGAAAACTCTGATGCTTTAGCTTCTTTTTACGGGGCTCAGGAACTTTTAGAGAATAATACTTTAACACCAGAGCAGATTTATGATAAAATCAATAAAGTAACTGTATCTGATATTTATAACGTAAGTAAACACATTTTTAAGCCTCAAAAGCTTAATTTGGCTCTAATAGGGCCAATTAAATCAAAAGAAAGATTATGGACAATACTGAGAAAATTCTAGATGTATCCTGGAGAACTATTTTGAAGATATCTATTTCTATTGTCATATTTTATGTGCTTTTTTCCATAAGGCAGATATTGATTTGGTTTGTTTTTGCCTTAACGCTTTCTGTTTTATTCAATCCGGCAGTTAATTTTCTAGAAAAGAGAAGAATCCCTAGAAGCTTGGCTGTTATTCTAATATATGTTGGCGTTTTCGGTTTGCTAGGAATATTGATATATATGATGATTCCTATTTTCGCTTCTGAAATTCAAAGATTCTTAGAGTTTTTCCCAAGTTATTTTGAAAGAATATCTCCTCCTCTAAGAAGCTTAGGGATTGAGGCTTTCCAGAACATAGAGACCTTTTTAAGAACGATAGAAGGAAGCTTAACAGGTATGGCTAAGAATATATTTTCTGCTTTATTTGTTCTTTTCGGCGGAGTATTTACAACTTTGTTTGTTATTGTTACAGCTATATTTTTGTCTTTAGAGGGAAACTCTGTGGAAAGGGCTTTAGTGCTTTTATTTCCAAAAAAGTATGAAACTCAGGTTTTATCTGTTTGGCAAAGATGTCAAAAAAAAGTAGCTGGTTGGTTTGGAGGCAGGATTCTTGCTTGTTTGTTCGTGGGCGTAGCTTCATACATTGCCTTTATAGTTTTCACTGTAAAATACCCTTTTACCTTAGCTTTATTCGCAGGAGTCTTTAATTTTGTGCCTTACGTCGGGCCTTTGTTAACAGGAATTTTGCTTTTCTTGCTTCTTTTTGATCCTGTAAAACCGTGGATAGTGCTTTTTGTTATACTTGCTTTTGTTTTGATACAGCAGATTGAAAACAGCATACTCTCACCAATTTTAATGAAGAAGTTTGTCGGGCTTCCGCCTGTTCTGGTTTTGCTCTCTTTGGTTATCGGCGGAGATCTCTGGGGAGTATTAGGAGCTATTCTAGCAGTGCCTTTGTTCGGCATAGTATTTGAGTTCTTAAAAGGATTTTTGGAGAAAAGAAGAGATAGAGAGACGGTTACGATTTAGACATGCAGAAATTCTATATCACAACTAGTATTCCTTACGCTAACGCAGCTCCTCATATAGGTTTTGCCCTAGAAGCTGTGCAGGCAGATGTTTTAGCTCGCTATCACAAGTCATTAGGCGAGAACGTTTTTTATTTAACTGGGACAGATGAGCATGGATTAAAGATAAAGAAGACAGCAGAGGAGATAGGCAAGACTCCTCAAGAGTTTGTTAATGAAATCTCTGCAAGATTTGAAGAGCTAACAAAGTCATTAAATATTTCTAATGATGATTTTATTCGTACCACAGAAGAAAGGCATAAGTTAGCAGTAGAAAAACTTTGGAAAAAGATAAAAAAGGATATATACAAGAAAAAGTATAAAGGATATTATTGTTCTGGATGCGAGGCTTTTGTTACCGAAAAAGATTTAATAGAAGGTAAGTGTCCTATTCACAAAAAGGAACCAGAGTTTGTTGAAGAAGAAAACTATTTCTTTAGGCTTTCTAAATATCTGGATGAAATAAAGAAAAAGATAGAAGATAATGAGATAAAGATTATCCCAGAACCTAGGAAGAACGAGGTCTTGGGATATATTAAAACAGGGATAAAGGATACAAGTTTTTCCAGGGCCAAAGACAAGTATTGGGGTTTTGATGTCCCAGGAGACAGGAGCCAGATAATATATGTATGGGGGGACGCACTTCCAAACTATATATCTGCTATTGGCTATAAGAAAGAAACAAAGCAGTTTAAGTCTTTATGGCCGGCAGATGTTCATTGTATTGGAAAAGACATTTTAAAATTCCATGCCTTAATCTGGCCAGCCATGCTTTTATCAGCTGGTTTATCATTGCCTAAAACTATATTTGTCCACGGCTTTATAACCGTTGCTGGGCAAAAAATGTCCAAGTCTTTGGGCAATGTTGTTGATCCTTTTGAATTGGTTGATAAATACGGCACAGATGCTGTAAGATATTATCTTTTAAGAGAGATTTCTTCAACAGAAGACGGTGATTTTACCATTGAGAAGTTTGAAGCAAGATACAATTCTGATTTAGCTTCTGGCATTGGTAATTTAGTTGCCAGAGTTAGTAAAATGGCAAAAGGCATAAAGAAGGAGACTGTAATTAATAATCCAAGGGTTAAAAAAGAGATTGAAAAAGCTAAAAAGAACTGTGAGAAATCTTTAAAAGATTTTAAGTTTTCAGAAGCTCTTAAAGCTATTTGGGAATTGATTAGTTTTTGCGATAAATACATAGAACAAGAAAAACCCTGGGAGAAAAGGGAAAACTCTAACAAGGTTTTAAACGACTTAATGTTTGCCATAGATAATATCGCAGACTTGTTAGAGCCCTTTTTACCAGAAACAGCCGAAAAGATTAAAAAAGAGATAAAAAGAGATAAAAAATTTGTCAACAAAAGAGGAAAATTATTGTTTCCAAAGCTATGTTAATAGATACCCATGCTCATCTTAATTTTAAGGCTTTTAATAATGACTTT
>CAZNBW010000015.1:0-10773 GCA_964571585.1 uncultured Candidatus Saccharibacteria bacterium
TCGAACAAATAACTCGTTTCTTGTACTCATCGTTTAACTCCTTTCTATTTCTTGGTTTTGAAAGAACAAAAAAGTACTAATATTGATATATTAGCACTTCCTTATATCTTGGCAATACTTATTTGGCTAATTCTTGTTTTGCTATTTTTCTATCATCCCAAGGGATTTTTTTGCCTCCTTTGATACACATCCAAGGCTCTGATCCTTTTCCTGTAATTATTACAGCATTATTAGGATTAGCTAAAGACAAGGCCCTTTTTATTGCCTCTTTCCTGTCTAAAATCTTTTCAGCTGTTGTATCTCCTGCCACTTGATTGATTATTTCTTCTGGATCTTCATCATAAGGATCTTCATTGGTTATAATTACTTTTTCACAGTATTCTTGCGCTATCTTGCCCATTACAGGCCTTTTCCATTTATCTCTTCCCCCTCCACAGGATCCTAGCACGCATATTTTATTTCCCTTAATCGTTTCGTAAACTCTTTTTAACTGTTCTGGAGTATGAGCATAATCAACAATCACTAACGGTTTTTGGCTTACTATCTCCATTCTTCCTTCAAGCCCTTTGAATTCTTTTATTGCTTTTTGGCAGATATCTAAAGATACGCCTAGGGTCAGAGCTGTTTTAGTTGCAGCTAAAGCATTGTATTTATTAAACTCTCCCAGCATTTTTATATCCTCTGGCAAGAATTTGCTAAACTCGTTCTTGCTAAAGCTAATTTTATTCTTAGCTGGGATTTGCCAGAAATAATTATAGTTTTCATCATCTTTGTTTATAACATGGATGTCTTTGCAGGTTTTGAAAAGTTCTGCTTTGGCTTTTTTGTAGTTATCAAATCCTTTGTGTGATTCAATATGCTCTTTTGATAAATTAGTGAAGACTGCTATTTTAAAATCAATGAATTTATGCCTGTACTGCTTTATGCCTTCTGAGGTTACTTCTAAAACAACGTATTTACAGCCAGCACCGACAGAGTTTCTCAGGAACCCTTGAATCTTAAAACGGCCGGGCATTGTCATTTTTAATTCATTCTTTTCTTCCTTATCTGCCATCTTAAACTTAACAGAAGAGAGGGAAGCAGTTTTAAAACCAGCCTGTTCTAATATACAGCTTATCAGTTCTACTACAGTTGACTTGCCTGAGGTGCCGGTTACCCCGACAACGATAATTTCTTTAGATGGAAACCTGTATAAAAAAGAGCCCAAAAACGCCAAACAAAAATGATAGGTTTTTAACAAAGGTTCTGGAATAAACTTTTTTATTAAGTTTTTTATCATTATTTTAATACTATAAAAAAAACTGGATAAAATCCAGCTTCTTAATTAATAATTCATAATTTCTTATGCTGATAACTTGAGTGTTATTCTGTGTTCTTTTGGATCAATAAGCAAAACCTTAAACTTATAACCCTCTCCAATTTTTAACAATTCTTCCATCTTTTTCTGAGAGCCGAATTCAGAAACATGACATAAACCCTGTATTTTGTCAGTTATCTGCACAAAAGCTCCAAAAGGGTTAAACTTGGTTACTTTGCCTTCAGTAACTTGTCCTTTTTTAAGATTCTCTTCAATATCCTGCCAAGGATCTTTTTTTAATGCTTTTAAAGATAAAGATATCTTTCCGTCTGAAATATCAATTATTTTAGCTTTTACTTTTTCTCCCACCTTAACTATTGCAGAAGGGTCTTCAATAAGCTGCCAGTCTAGTTCTGAAATGTGGATTAATCCTTCTAGGTTTTCAATTTCTCCTTCAGCTGCAGGTTTGGCCAAGGGGATTTTAACAAAGGCGCCGAAATCAACAATGCCGGTAATTTCTGCATCAACAACATCCCCTGTTTTGTAGTTTTCTAAAATACCCTTAAGCTTCTCTGACTCTTTGGCTTTTTCAGAGATTATAAGCTTTTCTTCTTTTTGGTCAAAATCAAAAACCTTTACCTCTATTTCCTTGCCAATGAAATTCTGCAGAGCTTTTAATATTTTGTTTGAATCTCCTCCTTCAACTTTGGGATAATTAGCCTGGGATAATTGAGAAACCGGTAGAAATGCTGGAATATCAAAAACCTTTGCCAAAAGGCCACCCTTATTAGCCCCCAGTATTTTAACCTTTATTATTTCGTCTTTTTCTTTTTTCTCTTTTAACCGATCCCAAGCCAGTTCTTTGCCTGCTTGGGTTAAAGATAGTTCAATATATCCGTTTTCATCTTCCAAATCTATAACTTTAACAAATACACTGTCTCCTATTTTTAATTCTTTTAATTTATCCTTTGCATCATAGAATTCCTTGCCAAAGATTATTCCTGTGCCCCAAGCTCCTAAATCTAAAAACACAGAGGCTTTGCCCGTGTTTACAACCTTGCCCTGCACAATTTCATCTACTCTTAAGGGCTTTGTTTTCTTTTTATTATTTGTATCCATAATATTTAATGTATAACATAAGAAAAGAAAAAAATCAACAATTTAAGATATTGAAAAATAAGAAATGGTGTGATAGAATATATTATATGAACATTAATTGGTATGGTCAAACATGTTTTAAGATTTCTGTTTCAGGAGCAAAAAATGGACAGATTAATATAATTATAGACCCTCCCACAAAAGATTCGGGATTAAGAGGACCTAAGCTAGAGTCCGATATTTTGCTGTCGACAGACGTGAAAGAAAAGATTCCATCAGGCAGTTATTTTTCAGTAACAGGCCCTGGAGAGTATGATATTAAAGATGCCCATATCCAGGGAATTAAAGCTGAAAATGCTACAATTTATACTATTGAGGCAGAGGATATGAAGCTTTGCCACTTGGGAAGAATAACTCAAAAGGAATTAACTTCCGAGCAGGTTGAATTACTAGGGGAAGTTGATATTTTGTTTCTGCCCATAGGGATAGATTCTAAACAAAGCGTTAAAATGATGTCCCAAATAGAGCCGAAAGTTATTATTCCAATGTATTACAAAATCTCCAAGTCAAAGGAAAAACTTGATTCAATAAACAGCTTTTTGAAGGTCTTGGGAATAAAAAACCTAGAGAAAACATCTAAGCTTTCTATTAAGGCAAAGGATTTGCCCAAAGAAGAGGTAAAAATAATAGGCCTAGAGGCCTGATAGTAAAAACGTGGATTTTCTAGATAAACTTAGGAAAAAACCAGAGCCAGAGAAAAAGATTATTTTATGGACTGTATTAATCATTATTGGATTTATCTTTCTTTTGTTATGGATATATACATCCCAGAGAAGTATCAGTCAGTTAAATACAGGAGAAATAATAGAGCAGGTGAACCTTCCTTCGTCAGAAGAAATTCCTAAAATGGAACAGCCATCAGAAGAAGATTTAAAGGAGCTTGAAGAATTAATGAAACAATTAGAAGAAGCAGAACAAGAAAATGCTCGATAAAAACCAAGAACCAAGAGAAATAACAGAAGAAATGAAGAATTCTTACATTGATTATGCAATGTCTGTTATCGTTTCTAGGGCATTGCCCGATGTTAGAGACGGCTTAAAACCAGTGCATAGAAGAATTTTATACGCTATGTTTGAAGATGGTTTGACTTCTTCTGCTAAATTAAGAAAATCAGCTAATGTTGTGGGTTCAGTATTGGGACGCTATCATCCTCACGGAGACACAGCAGTTTATGATTCTTTGGCTAGAATGGCTCAGGATTTTTCCTTAAGGTATCCCTTGATTACAGGTCAAGGCAACTGGGGCTCAATCGATGGGGATAGCCCAGCTGCGATGAGGTATACAGAATGTAAAATGTCGAAAGCTGGAGAGGCAATGCTGGCAGATATTAAAAAAGAAACAGTTGACTTTAGGCCTAATTATGATGAAACCAGAAAAGAGCCAGTTGTTCTTCCTTCTCCTTTGCCTCAACTTCTTTTGAATGGATCTTTGGGTATTGCTGTTGGTATGGCAACTAATATCCCTCCTCATAATCTTTCAGAAGTTGCAGATGCTTTAATTTATTTAGTGGATAATCCCAAGGCTGATACAGAAGATATTACAGAGATTATAAAAGGGCCGGACTTTCCTACCAAAGGGGCAATATACGGGAAAAAGGATATAATAGCAGCTTATTCTCAGGGAAAAGGCCCTGTTGTAACCAGGGGCAAAGCAGATGTTGTGGAAACAAAAGAGGGCAAAACCCAAATAATAATTTCTGAAATTCCTTATCAGGTTTTGAAATCAAACCTTGTTCAACAATTAGCCAAATTAGTTCAAGAGAAAAAGATTGAAAGAGTAAAAGATATAAGGGATGAGTCAGACAAAGAGGGCATGAGGATTGTTTTAGATCTTTCAAAGGATGCTTTTCCTAAAAAGATATTGAACCGTCTTTGGAAGTTCACTGATATGCAAAAAACCTTCCATTTAAACATGCTGGCTTTAGTGGATGGAATATATCCAAGAGTTTTGTCTTTAATTGATATATTAAATTATTTCATCGAACACAGAAAGGAAGTAGTTGCGAGAAGAACCAAGCATGATTTAGAAAAAGCTAAAGAAAGAGCTCATATTTTAGAAGGTCTGCATAAATGTTTGGATAAAATAGATCTTGTTATCAAGATAATTAAGGCATCTAAAGACAGAGAAGATGCTAAGAAGAATCTACAGAAGGAGTTTAAGCTTACAGAAATTCAAGCTAATGCCATATTAGAAACCAAGCTGGCGGCTCTAGCTAAGCTGGAAAGAAAGAGAATAGAAGATGAATTAAAAGAGCTCAAGGCTTTAATAAAAGAATACGCAGAGATTTTGAAAAGTCCTGCTAGGATAAAAGGAGTTGTTAAAAAAGAACTAAAAGAAGTAAAAGATAATTACGGAGACGAAAGAAAAACAAAAGTATTTGCCCAAAAGGTGGGAGAGATCGCAGAAGAGGATTTAATCCCCCAAGAAGAAACAATATTAACCTTGACCAAAGGAGGATATATTAAAAGAATAAATCCATCAACGTATAAGATACAAAAAAGAGGAGGAAAAGGCATTATGGGTATGAAAACCTTGCAAGAGGATGTTGTGCAGCACTTTTTAGCTGCTAACACGCATGATTCTTTGCTTTTTTTCACCGATTCTGGAAAAGTTTTTAGAACAATCTCTTATGAAATTCCAGAGTCAACCCGAGTGGCCAGAGGAAGAGGGCTTTCTAACTTTATTGAAACCTCTTCAGATGACAAGATATTATCTTTAATGGGGTTGGGCAAAGAAGACGTTGGTATCAAGAACCTGGTTATGATAACAAAGAAGGGAATAATAAAGAAAACATCTTTAGAAGAGTTTAATAATGTGAGAAGGTCTGGATTGATAGCTATAAATCTTAAAAAGGGAGACCTGTTGAAAAAGGTTGTTAAAAGTTCTGATAAAAATGATATAATAATAATAACCAAGAAAGGTCAGTCAATTAAGTTCAAAGAAAAAGATATTAGACCCATGGGCAGGCCAGCAGCGGGGATTAGAGGGATAAGGCTGAAAAAAGAAGATGAAGTTATAGGGATGGATGTTGTTGAACAAGGAAAAGATAATCAATTCTTGTTAGTGCTTTCAGATCATGGCTACGGCAAGAAAACAGATCTTAAGGAATACAGGCTGCAGGGAAGAGGAGGAAGCGGAATTAAAACAGCTAATGTAACCTCCAAAACTGGGGACCTGGTCTTTTCACAGGTACTAACAGGAGAAGAAGAGGATTTAATAGTAATTTCCCAAAAGGGTCAGGTCATAAGGACAAAGATTTCTTCAATAGCAAAATTAAGCAGAGCAACTCAAGGAGTAAGAATAATGAGATTGGCTGACGGGGATATGGTTGCTTCTGCAGCATGTTTATGAAACAAGGGTTTTTAAATCCAGAGGATATTTTAGAACAGCTAGATCTTAAGACTAATATGCTGGCAGCTGAATTTGGATGCGGTTCAGGCGGCTTTACTATTTATTTAGCCAAGAGACTTTCAGAGGGTTTAGTCTGGGCAGTAGATATATTAGAAGCTCCTTTGTCTGCTTTAAAAAGCCGTCAGCTTTTAGAAGATCTTAAGAATATTAAGATTGTAAGGGGAGACTTGGAAAGGCCTAAGGGCTCTACAATTCCTAGCTCTTCTTTGGATTTGGTAGTTATCCCCAATGTACTCTTTCAGGCGGAAGATAAGCCTGCTATAATAAAAGAAGCTGACAGGGTGCTGAAAAACAGAGGCCTTTTAGTAGTAATTGACTGGTTGCCGGAAGCAAGCTATGGCCCCGAAGAAAGGGTTTCTTCAAAAAAAGTAAAAGAAATAGCTGAGAAATTAGAGCTTAATTTCAAAAAAGAAATTAAAGCTGGAGAATATCATTATGGATTGGTCTTCGAAAAGTAAATACATTTTAATAATTTTGTTATTGCTATTTCCTTTTTTTGTTTTCGGCCAGACCTGTCCTCCAGGGCAAGTTTGCATCCAGAATCCTTTGCAGTCAAACAACATCTTAGTGATAATGGGAGCGATTATTAACTGGATATTTACTATCTCCCTTTCTATAGCAGTAATAATGTATATTATATCTGGATTCCGGTTTGTTACGGCAGCAGGTGATCCCGAGAAGATAAATACAGCAAAAAAGATGGCCTTATGGGTAACGATTGGTTTAATGATTGTCATAGCATCAAAAGGAATAGTGGTCTTAATAGGAGCTGTCTTGGGAATAACCATAACCATTCCTTAATAATAATTGAAAAAGGTCGATTTTTAAAATCAACTAACATATATTACCATGAAAAAAGTTTTAACAGGCGCAACCGCAGTTAGTTTATTAGTTCTTCCTGCTTTGGTTTTAGCTCAAGGAGCTGCAGCTCCAGCTGTAAATGTGCTTCAGTCTTTATCTACATTGACTGATTACTTGTTTACCATTTTGCTGATTGTTGCTGTCATATTCTTAATTATCGCAGCCTTCACGTTTGTTACAGCTTCAGGCGATCCAGACAAAGTGGGCAAGGCAAGAAACTTTGTATTATACGCTCTAATCGGTATTGCAGTGGCAGTAGCAGCAAAAGGATTGATTGCGTTAGTACAAACAATAATGGGAGTTGGAACAGTGTATATACCGTAATTCTTAGATATATATTTGTTGAATATAAAAGCTTTCCGATTTACGTCGGAGAGCTTTTTGTTTAATTTTTCCACTGGTATGGCTTGACGAGGATTGTTTTTTAATTGTAAAATAGTATAATAAATAAAAGACGCTAAATGGTCGATTTATAAATAAATTATCAATTAGATAGCTGAAAACAATATGAAAAAAGTTTTAACAGGCGCAACCGCAGTTAGTTTGATAGCTCTTCCTGCTTTGGTTTTAGCTCAAGGAGCTTCAGCCCCAGTTGTGAATGTATTTAATGCTTTATCTACATTGACTGATTACTTGTTTACCATTTTGCTGATTGTTGCTGTCATATTCTTAATTATCGCAGCCTTCACGTTTGTTACAGCTTCAGGCGATCCAGACAAAGTGGGCAAGGCAAGAAACTTTGTATTATACGCTCTAATCGGTATTGCAGTGGCAGTAGCAGCAAAAGGATTGATTGCGTTAGTACAAACAATAATGGGAGTTGGAACAGTGTATATACCGTAATTCTTAGATATATATTTGTTGAATATAAAAGCTTTCCGATTTACGTCGGAGAGCTTTTTGTTTGAACTTTTAGCAAAAATAAGGTATAATATTATTATGCCGCGGTGGCGGAACTGGAATACGCGCATGCCTTAGGAGCATGTTCCTTTTATGGATTGTGGGTTCGACTCCCACCCGCGGCACATTTCATCATATTCAGTGTAAACAAAAACCCCCTGATGTGTACAGGGGTTTTATTTTGGCCCTTAGCCGTGTTTATTCAACGTTTATATTCAACTTTTTACTGTTTGCTGTATTAATCTTGGGTATTTTAATTGTTAATACTCCGTTTTTCATTGAAGCTTCAGCTTTATTCTTGTCTACTTCCGAAGGAAGAACAACTTCTCTTGTAAACCTTCCCCAAAAGCATTCCTGGTAAAAGAAGTTTTCCACGTGCTCTTCCACTTTCCTTTCTCTTCTTCCCTTTATGGAAACCATATCTTTCTCAATAGAAATATCTATATCTTCTGGATTTACTCCAGCGACAACAGACTGAATGATGATGTCTTTTTCTGTTTCAAAGACATCTACTGTTAACTGGCCTTGTTTTTGAAAAATATCCCCGTCAATTATTTCTTCTTCTAAAGAAGATTCTTGTCTTACTTTAATCTTTTTTTCTTCCGCAGGTTTCTTAGTAGGCGCTTTTTTCTTACTCGCTGTTTTCTTTTTAACAGTCTTTTTTGGGGCAGGTTTTTTTTCTACATTCTCTGGTTGATAAGGAAGACTTGTCAAAACAGCCTCGGGCTCTTCTTCTATTGCCTTTGTTTCAAAATCAGCTTGAGGGGTATTTTCAATATCCATACCTTTTTTTAATTTATCAAAGAATTCCGTCATTTTATTTTACAAACACTTGCTATTCTTTTGAGTTTTTTAAACCCAAACGATACAAAGATAGCAAGTGAGCTTAAGGTAATTATTAAAGATGATACAGAGATAAGTATTAAGGTAGTATTTTTACTCTCAACCCCTATCCCTAATCCTATTATAGAAATATTAAACAATCCATGCAAGATGGAAGCTATTAGGATGCCTGTTGTTAGCAGCAGGTACTTTCTTTTTGGGAAGAAAATAGAATAAGCCAAGAAAAATCCTATTAAACCAGAGGCCAAAGCATGTAGAAAAGTAGCACCTATGAAGCGAAATCCAGTAACCAGGGCGGCCTGGGTTAAAGATAGCCTTATTGCTTCTGGAAACCAGGAGGGAAAGAGCAGGGGCGATAAATAGAGCAGATTTTCTAGGGCAGCAAAGCCCAAAGCTATAATAATCATATAGAGCATTGCATCAGGCGGTTCATCAAACTCTTTGTCGTTTATTACTTTTTGCCTGACAATAAAGAACTTAGCTATTTCTTCAACAAAAGCTATAACCAGTAAATGGTATATAATAAAGAGTACAAGAGACAGAGAATCTGTTTCTATTTTTGAAAGATGGGCAAAAAAGCCGGCAGATACTTCTATGCCAATTTCAACGGCAGCTGCTATAATTGCAGCAACCATGCCGTAGAAGAACATCTTTATAATCATCCTATTCGATTCTGGATGAGCGTCTTTTTTCAAATAGAAGAAAAGCCATATAATACTGGGCAAAAGTCCGAATAATATGTAAAGTATGTATACCATAAAGTTATTTAGGCCATTTCTCTATCATTAAACACTGCTTTTTATTCTTTATAGGGAGCTTCTGGTATATTTCTTCTGTTATGAAAGGAATAAACGGATGAAGAAGTATTAAGCAGTTCTTAAGAACATAAAGCAAGATCTTAGCTGATTGTTCTTTGTCTTTTCTGTCTTTTGCCTGTTCCAGACATTTGTCGCAGAAGCCATGCCAGAAAAATTTGTATAGGGTATGAGTTGCTTTGCCGAATTTAAAACTTTCTAAATCTTTATTAACAGACTTTATTGTATTTTCCAGCTGTTTTATTATTCTTTTATCAGCTGCTGTTAGATTCTTGAGATTAATGTCTAGAGATTTTCTAGCTGGGATTTGCTGTAAAACAAATCTTGAAGCGTTCCACATCTTATTGCAAAACTTTTTGCCCATAACAATATTGTCTTCTACAAACTTCATATCTTGATTGCCCATTATCTGAAAAGCAATCCCAAATCTTGTAGCATCAGCGCCATATCTTTCTATTAAATCCAAAGGATTGATTCCTGTCCCTAAGGACTTAGACATTCTTTGTCCGTCTTTGGTTAAAATTGTAGCATGAATATATACATCTTCAAAAGGGATATCTTTCATGAACTCTTGTCCAGAGAATATCATTCTTGCAACCCAAAGGTTAATAATATCCCTGGCTGTGCTCAAAACATTAGTCGGGTAAAAAGTTTTAAGATCTTTTGTTTTCGAGGGCCAGCCCATTGTTGCAAAAGGCCAAAGAGCAGAAGAAAACCAGGTGTCTAAAACATCTTCCTCTCCTTCGATAGGTATTTTGTGGCCCCACCAAAGCTGTCTGGAGATGCACCAGTCTTTAATGTTTCTTAACCATTCTAAATAGGGCTTTTCAAAGCTTTTGGGGTGGAATCTTATTTTGCCCCTTTTAACTGGTTCCATCGCCAGCTTAGCTAGTTCCTGCATTTTTAAAAACCACTGTTCAGAAGGGATTAGCTCAACAGTTGTATCGCATCTGTAGCATTTTGGCACTTGGTGGGTATAGTCTTCTATTTTTTCTACTAAGCCTTGTTCTTCCAGATCATGAATTACTTTTGCTCTTGCTTCAGGAATCCTTAACCCGTTATATTCATTGGGGGAGTTTGTTATTCTACCTTTTTCATCAATAACTTTAATAGATTTTAGTTTATGGTCTTCAGCTATTTTAGCATCTGTTAAATCATGGGCCGGAGTAACCTTTATAGCCCCTGTCCCAAATTCAGAATCAACTAGTCTATCGGCTACGATTGGTATTTCCCTTCCAACTAAAGGCAGGATAACACTTTTCCCTACTAGGTCTTTATATCTTTCATCCTTGGAATTTACAGCCACTGCAGTATCTCCTAGCATTGTTTCTGGTCTGGTTGTAGCTACTGTGATGTTTCCATATTTAATATACCAGAGCTTTGTTTTCTCCTCTTTGTATTCTAATTCTAAGTCAGACAAGCTTGTTGAGCACCTGGGACACCAGTTAACAACTCTTTCCCCTTTATAGATCCACCCTTTTTTATAA
>CAZNBW010000016.1:0-10425 GCA_964571585.1 uncultured Candidatus Saccharibacteria bacterium
CGAAGCCCGAAGGCGTCAGATTTACAGTCTGATGCAATTGACCGCTCTGCCACCTGCCCATAGCCTAATTTATATCATAAAAATAGGTTTTAATCAATAACCTTTCTGTGTTTTTTGCGCCAATCCTCTATTTTCTTATGATCTCCAGATAAAAGTACTTTTGGCACATGCCACTTATTAAAAACCTCTGGCCTAGTATATTGGGGCTGTTCAATAAAGCCTTTCTTTTTTGTTGTTCTTAGCTTTATCATTTCTTTCTTACCTAAAGCTCCTGGAATCAATCTTGTAGTACTTTCAATTACAGTCATGGCTGGGATCTCTCCCCCCATTAAAACATAGCTCCCCATAGAAAGCTCTATATCTGCTATTTTCTTGGCCACTCTTTCATCAACTCCTTCATACCTTCCACAGATCATAATTATATGATCTAGTTTAGAAAATTGATAAGCTGTTTTCTGGTTAAACTTTTTCCCTCTTGGCGTAAATAGAACTACTTTCGCTTTCTTGCTTCCCTTTTTTAATTCTTTAACAGCTTTAAATATTGGCTCTACTTTCATTACCATGCCAAAACCGCCTCCAAAAGGCCTGTCATCAACTGTTTTGTGCTTATCTTTTGCCCACTTTCTTAGATTATGAACCCTTATCTTGATCAATCTCTTTTTTTGGGCTTTTTGGATAAGGCTCTCCCTGAAATAGGAGTCAAAGATGTCAGGAAAAATTGTAATAATATCAAACTTAGTCATATAAAAGAAAACAGTGCTATTAATGAATAATAACACTGTTTTCCTAATTCGTAAACGAAAAAATGTTTGCGATTATAACTTCAGATCATCTAATCCCTCTGAAGCTTTCTTGACCACAGGCTTACCGCCTTCTGGCTCTTCAATCTTTAGGTTAACTCTGGCCTGATTCTTTAAGCCAACGATTCTTACTAAAGTACGAATAGCTCTAGCAGTAGATCCTGCGCGACCAATTATCTGACCCATGTCTTCTGGGTTTACTTTCATATGAAGTAAAACACCCATTTCATCAACTTTTCTGTCGATTTTGACATCTTCAGGATGGTCAACTAAGGCCTTAACTACAAACTCAAGAAATTCTCTGTCGCTTTCTGTTTTAGTCATAAATCCTTACTGTATAAAATCAATTAAATCGAATTATCTAAGTAGCTCGACCTTTCATTGTTAAGTTTTAAGCTACTAATTTCAATTATACTCTTTTAGACGCTTTTGTCAACCGGAGGAACTGGCTTAGTCTCCTCTTTCTTCTTGCTTTTCTTATGAACAGGTGTCTTTTTGCCTTCTACTACCTTTTCTTCTAAAAGCATGTTGTAAACAGTGTCTGAAGGCTTAGCTCCTTTTGACATCCACTCTTTTATTTCTTCTTTCTTCAATATTCTCTGCTTAGTCAAAGGATTCCATGAACCAACTTCAGCTACAAAACGACCGCCTTTTGGCGCCCTTCGGCTGTCTGTTACAACTATCTTGTAAGACGGTTGATGTTTTCTTCCTATTCTTAATAATCTAATTACTAACATATTACCACTTTTTAATTTCTAATGCTTTTCTAGCAGCTTCTGATTCTGCCTCTTGTTTTGAAGAACCTTCTCCTTCAGCTACTAATTTATCGTTTAAATATACTCCTACAATAAAGGTTTTCTCATGATCTGGGCCCCATTCTTTTAAAACGCTGTAAGAAGGAGTTACTCCTATTTTCTCCTGCGCTTTTTCCTGAAGTATTGATTTAGAGTCTTTAAAAAGCCCCTCTGATATAATTCTAGGCAGCTCCTTAATTAAACTCTTCTTAATGAAATCTTTGCAGATTTCAAGGCCTTGGTCAAGATACAAGCTTCCAATAAAGGCCTCAAATGTATTGGCCAGTATATAGTATCTAGCTTTACCGTTATCTTTAATCTCCCCTGTTGAAAGTAAAAGATAATCATTAAATCCAAGCCCTTTTGCCATAAAAGAAAGCATGTTTGCATTAACCAAAGCAGCTCTCAAGTTTGTCAGCTCACCTTCTGTTTTTTCAGGATATTTTAAGAAAAGATAATCTGTTACTATATGCTCCAAAACCGCATCCCCTAAAAACTCTAATCTCTCGTTATGGGAGATATTAAAATCAGGGTTCTCGTTAAGATAAGACCTATGGACAAAAGCTTTAGTAAGCAGTTCTTTATTATTGAAACTTATACCTAGTTTTTTCTCTAATTGTGAAAAATCTTTCATGTTATTCCTTTTCCAGCTCGTTATATATTGTTCCCAATACACCGTTAATAAACTTGCCAGAACTTTCTCCTCCAAAAGACTTAGCTAATTCTATTGCTTCATTTATGGCCACCTTAGGAGGAACTTCTTCTTTATTGGCATATAACAGTTCGTATATGCCTATTCTTAAAACATTCCTATCTACTATTGTTATCTGCTCCAAGGGCCATTCTGGAGCTGCCTTAATAATAATGCTGTCAATATTCTTCAAATGTTTAACTACTCCATTTATTATCTCCCAGACAAACTCTTTATCTTCCAGACCAGGACCAAACTCTTGCAGATTTCTTTCAACAATCTTTTCCAGCTTATCTGACTTTTTGCCTCCAAAATCCCACTCGTACAAGCTTTGCATTGCTATTGATCTTGATAAGTGACGTGATGCCATATCATTGTTTTTTAGACAGTCCTTCCATGCTCAAAGGCTTTTGTGTCTGTTCTTTTTCTTTCATCTCTTTTTCTTTCTTTTTCCTTTCTTTCTTATCAAGCTTAGCTAAAACATTAATAACTTCCCTGCCCTTGTAATAACCGCAGGCCTGACAAACAGTATGAGCTAAAACCGGCTTGCCGCATTTGGGACAATCCGAGGACTTAGCAGCTTTCAAATAAATATGCATTCTTCTCTGTCCTTGTCTTGGTTTTGAACGGTGTTGTTTTGGAACTGCCATAATTAATTAATATACACTATCTTACCAAAAAAATCAACAACATACAACATCTTTATTGACAAAAACAGCAAAATATGATAATGTAAGAAATCGTAAAATAGTACACTAACAATTTAAAAGATCAATTAAGGAGATTGAAATGGAAAAGACAAAAGAAGATTCTTTTGAAGAGAACAAAAAGCTACTACGAGAACAACAAGAACTAATGGAGGAAAATTTGGCAAGCCTGGAAGAGATTGCTTCGCTAAAAGATTCTAAGCCGAAAATAGCAGGCCAGGAAATAATAAAAACATCTCTGTTAGCATTTGGAATAGTTGTTTGTTCTATCAGCTGGCTATGGCTAATTTGCTTCAACGAAGCACACTACCCCTTGTGCAATTGCATAGCCAGCCTTCTCGTAATTGCCGTACTAAGCATTATATCTGTTTCAGCATTTAACAAAGATATCGGCGATGGAATTGCAGTAATGATTATTCTTACTGCGATATTAGGACTTTCCGGAGGATCAACTAATCCGACTAGCTTACCAGAGTTCATTCACTGGCCATTGTCTATAATACTATCTGGCCTTACTTTATGCATTATAGTGTTCGCTGGATACAACAAGGAATATAAATGGTGGCCGTCAAAAAGATTCTACTACATTCCCAGTATGGTTACATTTGCCATGCTCGGAATAATTGTTTACGCAGGAGTAGTGCCTCTGTCGAAATACCATAATATAAATCAGCTTGAAAAAGACAAAAAACTGGTAGAAATGCTGCAGATAGTTCCTGACTTTCTAGAATCTACAGAAATTGTATTGCCCTCAAAGCATATTTCAGAACATCGCTATTTGAGTAATGTATTCTCAATCATAACAACTGGGCCAGACTCAAACGACGTTTCCTGGAGTTGGAAAGAAAGAGCAATATTCTGCACAGAAGGAGAAGAAAAGTGGTATAAAATGCGGATTTCTCCAAGTGGAACCGAAGAAAAAATTACTTTTCTATTTAGACATCGCTGGCAAAACCACGAAGAAATAAAAAAGGTTCCTGCTCCTTAATACAAAGAACATGGCTCGCAAAAACCTGCGGGCCTTTTTTATTAACTAGAATGAAAGGTTTGGCGGTGAAGCCGGCAAATACCATGCTTTTGTATAAGTTTCTTGTGGTATTTGGTAGGATAACCTTTGTGCTTGTCAAAACAGTATTCTGGGTATCTTTTATGATAATTAAGCATCATCTTGTCTCTAGTAACTTTGGCAACAATAGAAGCTGCTGCTACAGAAAACACCTTCTCATCTGCTTTAATGATTGATTTCTGAGAAATCGGATATTTAATACCAAAATTACCATCTATTAACAAAAAATCTATTGTGTGAAACCCGGTTTCACACAATCTATTTTCAAGGTTCTTTACTGCTCTTTGCATTGCCAGCTTTGTTGCTTCAAGTATATTTATTCTATCAATAACCTTTTCTGAAACTTTACCTATCCCCCACTCCACACTAGGATTTTCTTTTAATGCTTTATAAATCCCTTCCCTTTGTTTAGCTGTCAACTGTTTTGAATCTTTAATACACGATAAAAGCCCCGATAAAAGCCTGGCTTTCCCGGGAAAGCCAGGCTTTGCACCAAAAACAAAAGCTGCAGCAACTACAGGACCTGCTAGGGGTCCTCGGCCCGCTTCATCTATCCCAACAACTACCTTATACCCCTTTTTATATAATTTCTTCTCTTCTCTAAAATTCGGACGCTTCATTTTTATATCTTAACATAATTTGCAATATAATGTATGTTTAGGTAGAATAAGATATTATGAAATTTACTCATCTGCACGTCCACAGCCACTATTCTCTACTGGACGGTTTATCAAAAATAGACCAGCTTTTGGATTATACTAAAGAATTAGGAATGGACTCTATCGCCATAACAGATCACGGGGTATTATATGGAGCAGTAGAGTTTTTCAAGAAAGCAACAGCTAGAGGCATCAAACCCATTATTGGATGTGAAGTATATATTGCCCAAGAAAGAATGACAGACAAAAGACCTAATATAGACGATAAAAGATACCACCTTATTCTCTTGGCCAAGAATAAAAAAGGATACCAGAACTTGGTAAAACTTGTTACCAAAGCCCACCTGGAAGGCTTTTATTATAAACCCAGAATAGACAACCAATTATTAGCTAAACACTCAGAAGGATTAATCTGCTCAACTGCCTGCTTAGCTGGAAGAATACCAAGACTAATTGTTGCCAAAAAGCTGGACGAAGCAGAAGAATTAGCCCAGTATTACCAGCAGCTCTTTGGTAAAGACAACTTCTATTTAGAAATTCAGCACCATCCCCATATCCCAGAACAAAAGGTTGTTAACGAAGCATTGATAGCAATGTCAAAAAAATACGATATCCCCTTGATTGCCACTACTGACAGCCATTACTTAAGACCAGATGACGCAGAGGCCCAAGATGTATTAATGCTCATAAACACAGGAGCTAGATCAGACGACCCAGAAAGAATAACTATCAAAGCAGACGACTTCTCTTTAAAAAGCCCTGAGCAAATGGCAGAAGTTTTCAAAGACGTACCCCAGGCTATAGAAAATACTCAGAAAATAGCTGAGATGTGCAACTTTAAGTTTAACATCGGAGAAACAAAACTACCACTTTTTGAGGTTCCTAACGGAAAAACCCCTGATCAATACTTAGAAGAATTGGCAAAAGAAGGATTAAACAAAAGATTTGGCAAAAATCCTAAAAAAGATGTACTAGACCGCCTGGACTACGAACTCTCTGTTATCAAGCAAACCGGGTTTGCCTCATATTTCTTAATCGTGCAGGACTTTGTTAACTGGGCAAAAAGTCAAAGAATAGTTGTGGGGCCTGGCCGTGGATCAGCGGCTGGTTCTTTAGTTTCTTATTTGATAAATATAACGAATGTGGATCCGATTAAGAACGAACTTCTTTTTGAAAGGTTTTTAAACCCTGAAAGAATATCAATGCCAGATATTGACTTAGATTTCACAGACAGAAGAAGGGATGAAGTAATTAATTATGTGAGCGAAAAATACGGCAAAGACAAAGTAGCCCAGATTATAACATTTGGAACAATGGCCTCCCGTGCAGTTATACGAGATGTTGGCAGAGCATTAGGACTTTCTTACTCTTTTTGCGACCAGATTGCTAAAATGATACCTTTTGGGTTTTCCTTAAAAGAATGTTTGGAAAAAGTTTCAGAGTTTAAGAGTCTTTATGAAACAGACGAAGAAGCAAAAAGATTGATTGATTTGGGCCAAAAACTAGAAGGAGTTGCCCGTCATGCTTCTACTCATGCCTGTGGAGTAGTAATATCAGACAAACCCTTAACAGACCTTATTCCATTACAATATCCCACCCAAACAGACGAAAATATTGTTACTCAGTATGAAATGCACTCCATAGAAGACCTGGGCCTTTTGAAAATGGACTTTCTGGGATTAAAGAACTTAACTATTATTGAAGATACCTTGTCCAGAATATATGTTTTAAGAGATAAATTGAAAATAGATATTGATAATATTCCTTTAGATGATGAAAAAACATTCAAGCTCTTGCAAAAAGCTTTCACCACAAGTGTGTTTCAGCTGGAATCAGATGGAATGAAAAGATATTTAAAACAATTAAAACCAACTGAGTTTGAAGACATTGTTGCTATGGTAGCGTTATACCGACCAGGTCCTATGCAGTTTATACCAGAATACATTGCCAGAAAGCACAAAAAAAAGGAAATAGAATATCTTCATCCCAAGCTAAAACCCATTCTGGAAAAAACCCAGGGTATTTGTATTTACCAGGAACAGTTGATGCAAATAGCCAGAGACTTAGCAGGATTTACTCTAGGAGAAGCTGATGTTTTAAGAAAAGCAGTAGGAAAAAAGATAGAAAAACTTTTAAATGAGCAAGAAGAAAAGTTTATTAAAGGAGTGGAAAAGAACGGTATAGACAGAAAAATAGGCATTAAGCTCTGGCAGTGGGTATTACCTTTTGCCCAGTACGGGTTTAACAGAAGCCATTCTGCGGCCTATGCTACAATTGCTTACCAGACAGCTTACTTAAAAGCCAACTTCCCCGTTGAGTTTATGGCTTCTGTTTTAACTTCTGAAAAAGGAGACATTGAAAGAATTGCTCTATTAATTGAAGAATGCAAAAGAATGAATATTGAAGTTTTACCTCCGAATATAAATGAGAGCTTGAAGAACTTTACAGTAGTAGAAAACAACCAAAAAATAAGATTTGGCCTAAGAGCTGTTAAGAATGTTGGAGAAAATATAATTGATGTAATTACAAATGAAATAAAACAAAACGGCAAGTTTGATTCAATGGCTGACTTCTTAAAAAGAGTTAATTCCAGGGATTTAAACAAAAAGTCATTGGAAAGCTTAATTAAAGCAGGGGCTTTTGACGAGTTTGAAGAAAGAAACAAGCTTTTGAGCAACCTAGAAAAACTACTAGAATATTCAAGAGAATACCAGAAAAATAAGACAAACGGACAAAAAGGGCTTTTTGAGAATATAACCTTTTCTAATGATATAACATTAGAGCCTTCAGCTGAGGCAACAAACTTTCAGAGATTAAGCTGGGAAAAAGAGCTTTTAGGTCTATATGTTACTTCTCATCCTTTAGAAGACTACAAAGAGGTCTTGAAGAAAAAGGCTTCTCCTTTAAAAAACCTGCAATCTGCCTATTCTAAACAAAGAATAAGAGTTGGTGGAATAATATCTTCAATAAAAAAGATACTAACCAAAACAGGAAGGCCAATGCTTTTCGTAAAACTGGAGGATCTAACAGATAAAACAGAGGTGGTTGTCTTCCCCAATGTGATAGAAAGAAATCCTACTGCCTTTCAAGAAAATAAGATTGTTTTTGTCTCAGGCAGAGTTGATCATAGAGACAATACGCCTAAAATAATAGCTGATGAAGTAGAAGAAATAATAACAAAAGAGGCCTAGATTTTATCCACAATTCGTATATAATGGAAGAATATGGAAAAAATAAGACATTCATTAGCCCATATATTAGCTCTAGCAGTAAAAAACCTTTATCCTAAGGCCAAATTAGGCATAGGACCTGCTATTGAAAACGGGTTTTATTATGATTTTGATAATTTAAAAATCTCAGATTCTGACCTGAAAAAAATAGAAAAGGAAATGAAAAAGATAATAGCTTCAGATATTAAGTTCAAAAGAAAAAAGATAACTAAACCTGAAGCTAAAAAGCTTTTTAAAGACCAGCCGTATAAGTTGGAACTAATAAAAGATTTAAAAGAAATAACAGCTTATGAATCAGGGGGATTTATTGATTTATGCGCTGGCCCCCACGTTAAGTCGTCAAAGGAAATAAATATAGAGGGGTTTAAACTGACTAAAACAGCGGGAGCTTACTGGAAAGGAAATGAAAAGAATAAAATGTTGACTCGCATCTACGGTTTAGCTTTTAATAATAAAAAAGAATTAAACAACTACTTAAAACTGCAAGAAGAGGCAGAAAAAAGAGACCACAGAAAACTAGGCCAACTGCTGGAGCTGTTTTTACTAGATGAAGAAATAGGCCAAGGCCTTCCTGTCTGGCTGCCAAAAGGAGCTTTAATAAGAAAGATTATAGAAAACTATTTATATGATCAACTAAGTTCTGAAGGATATGAATGGCTCTATACTCCCCACATAGGAAATCTTGATTTATGGAAAAAATCAGGCCATTGGAGTTTTTATAAAGAAAATCTCTACTCCCCTATTGATATTGATGAAGAGAAATATCTTCTAAAACCAATGAACTGCCCCTTCCATGTTAAGGTATACAATTCAAAGATTAGAAGCTACAAAGACCTACCTTTAAAATTTGCGGAGCTTGGAACGGTTTACAGATATGAGAGATCAGGAACTTTACACGGTCTAACAAGAGTAAGAGGTTTTACCCAAGATGATGCCCATGTTATTTGTACTCCGGAACAAATGAAAAAAGAGCTGGAAAAACTGGTAAAACACGGCTTAAGAATGCTTTCAGAGTTCGGATTTAAAGACTATACTATTTATCTTTCAACTAGGCCAGAAAAATATGCAGGATCAGATAAAAACTGGAAAACAGCAACCCAGACATTAAAGCAGGTATTGGACAAACTAAACCTAGATTATGAAATAGACAAGGGAGGAGGAGTGTTTTACGGGCCTAAAATAGACATTAAGATAAAAGACTCTTTAGGAAGAGAATGGCAGTGCACTACTATTCAGTTTGACTTTAACCTGCCAGAAAGATTTAAAATGACTTATGTAAATGACAAAGGAAAACAAAAAGAGCCCTTTATGATTCACAGAGCTTTGCTAGGCTCTATGGAAAGATTCTTCGGGGTCTTAATAGAACACTATGCAGGGGCATTTCCTGTGTGGCTCTCGCCTGTACAAGTACAAGTTATTCCAATTGGAGAGAATCATAGAAAATACGCTCAAGATGTTACAAAAGAATTAAAAGAAAAAGGAATAAGAGCAAAGCTTAAAGATGAGAATGAAACGCTTGGCAAAAAGATAAGAGAAGGAGAAACACAAAAAATACCCTATCTTCTTGTTGTGGGAAACAAAGAAAAAAAGAATAAAACTGTAAGTGTCAGACAAAGAAGCAAAGGAGATCTTGGAGAAATGAAATTAGATAAATTTATCAAAAAAATAAATGCCTAAAGTTTCAGAACTTACTCAAAAACTGATCTCAAAATACGAACAGTGGCATATGTCCCAAGAGCCAAAAAAGAATGTGGCCACTATTCATGTTGACGAAGTAGCTTCTAAGGTAGCTGCTTTTTATGAAAAGGTAAGAGGAATCATTGACTGGAAAGAAGAGCATCTTTTAAAAAGAAGAGCTATAGAAAGAATGTTCAAAAGAAGAGTATTGATGGAAGAAAAGGATATTGCAGAGCCCCTAATCCTGGAATTAATAAGAGGAGGCCATTTCCCTAATGACCAAATAGAAGAAACTAAGATAGGCCAGATTCAAAAGATAATAGATAAACACATATACATTCTAAAAAACGCTCCAGAACAAGAAAAGATATCTTTCTACACCTGGCTTTCTGAGATTGCTGCCTGTGAAATAGAAGAAGCCCTGTCTCCTTCTTTAAGAGAAAGATCCTTAATAAATTATATGTTTGGAATAATGAGGCAAAGAATTACCTTAAACGAAAAAGTATTAAAAGTTAAAAGATTAACAGACAAAGAAAAAGACATTCAAATATATATAGCTGTTCAAAGAGCTTTATTCAACTTGGATGCTCCTGTAATCAGCTACCATCTATTAAAATACTATTATCCTAACTGGAAAAACCCGGATGAAGAAGAATTAAAAGCTGTAGCCAAAGATATACTCTTGAAAAAGCGAGAAATAGAAAATAATCTAAACCATCCTTTGGCAGATAAGTTTTATCAAATAACAGAAAAGTATGATACTCCTTATCTTTTATTGGGAGATGTTTTATCAGAGGATCT
>CAZNBW010000017.1:0-8827 GCA_964571585.1 uncultured Candidatus Saccharibacteria bacterium
AGAAAAACAAACAAACCCCAATTGCTGCAAAAATTGAATTACGAATCAAGAATTGAGAATTAAGAACTAAATTGTACAAAAAGGTTAATATAATTGCAGAAAATATTGCAGAATCTGGAATTATGAAGTGCTTTAGATCATATACAAAAATAATAATCAAAAAAGAACTAATTATAAATAAATATAATAAGACAATTAGTGTTTGAAGATTGAAAATTGAAGATTGAAAATTGAAGATTAATAGAAATATCAACGCAGTTGATATTTCTATTACAGGGTATTGCCAAGAAATGTTTTTTTTACAATAACGACACTTTCTGCGTAAAATAAAAAAGCTTAGAATGGGAATTAAATCATACCAAGCTAGGACATGTTTACAGTTAGGACAAAATGAACGTCCTTTTGAAAATGGCTTTTTCTCTTTCTTAAACTCTTTAAGTTCCAGCCTGTAAACTATACAATTAAGAAAGCTTCCAATAACAAGGCCGAATATAAAAATACTAATATGTAAAATAATCATGGACAACTAGTTGTTGTAAGCTTACCCTCGCAGTCCTCGCCAGGCCCTAGTGTAATTTTTTTAGAAACTCCCTGATAATCAATACACCAGCAACCACCCAGGTTTAAACTGGAAATCACAGCAAACCCCTCATCTGCATCTTTGCATCCAATAACTCCATTGTCCCCGTTATACTGATCTATGTACAATTTAACTCTTCCAAAATCCCCTTGATCAGATAAAGTTGTATCACTGGGGTCACAAACTCCTTCATGGGTGTATAATTCATTAAAATACATTTCAGCCGCATTTCTTGCTTCCCTTAAGCCAGCTGCTACAGCCGTATCCTGGCCCTGCTGTTTAGCAGCGCCAACTCTTACTATAATAATAGACGCCAAAAAACCAATTATTGCAATTACTGCCAAAGCCTCTACGAGCGTGAATCCTTTTTTATTCTTGAGTATCATTCTATTTATTATAATATAAAAATAATAAAATAGAAATATTTTCTATTTAAACCTATATTTAATAAGCACCCAGATTGCTTTTAGGCCATCTCTTGCTTTTATCTTCTTACCTTCTTTTTTAGTTCTTGGATTATAAGAAACAGGAACCTCATAAATCTTAATTCCTTTTTTAGCAACTTTAGCTGTAATTTCAGGGCAAAACTCAAATCTATCATATTCCAAGTCTATATTCTTTAATATGCCCGCCCTAAATACTTTATAACCAATGGACTCATCAGTAATATTCGCTCCGTACAAAAAATTAGCTAAGAAGGTTAAAAGTTTTCCACCTAAAAAGAACGACCATTTCTTTTTGGCGTTTTTCTCTTCTTTGTTTAGAATTCGAGAACCGTAAACCACGTCAGCCTTCCCCTCTAAAATAGGTTTTGTTAATGCTGGATAATCCTTAGGATTTAGCTCTAAGTCAGCATCCTGAATAATAACCATATCTCCGGTTATCAAAGGAATAGCTGTTCTTATAGCTGCCCCCTTTCCTCTATTTTCTCTGTGTTCTAATAAGGAAAAGTTGTGTTCCTTTTTTATTCTCTTTAATATTTCTAAGGTGCCATCAGAAGAACCGTCATCAACTACAATGATTTCTTTTTCAAAAGACAAAGGAATACTGTTAATTCTTTTAATTACTTGTTCTATAGTATTCTTTTCGTTAAATACTGGAACAATAATAGACAAAATCATATTTTATTTCTATAATAAGGTATTAAACAATTTAATTCAAGCAAAATGATAAAAAATATTCTGACAATATCCATGGTACCGATCCTGGTGATTATAAGCCAAACCTTCTTAAGAAAAGGATTAGTAAAAATAGGAGGGATTCAGATAAATAACTTTAAAAGTTTTCTAGAAAGCTTTTTCAGATTATTTCAGGAAGCATATATCTATATTGGAGTTATTATCGCTATAGCCGGCGCATTTATCTGGCTTATAGTTATTTCAAAAAAAGAGCTGACTGTAGCTTTCCCAATTTCCAGCGGTATTTTCTTCATAATTCTTTTTCTATCTTCCTGGCTGTTTCTAAAAGAAGACATAACTATTTGGAAAATAATGGGAGTGGCAACCATCTTGGTTGGAATCTCAGTAATCTCTAAATGAATATGGAAAAAACAATCTTAATAACCGGAGGAGCTGGATTTGTTGGACATCACTGCGTTGAACATTTACTAAAAAACACTGATTGGAAAATAGTTGTTTTGGATTCTTTAAATTATGCCGGGGACATGAACAGAATTTCCAGATTGAATTCAGACGGAGATATGAATAAAATTGCTGATATCAATGTTTTTAATCCTGAGAGAATCAAGTTTGTCTGGCATGATTTAAGAGCTCCCTTATCAAAAAGTATTCACAACCTGCTTGGAAAAACTGATTACTGCATTCATTTTGCAGCAGAAAGCCACGTAGACAGAAGCTTGGAAGATTCAATACCTTTTGTTACTTCAAACGTGGTCGGCACTGCTAATCTGTTAGAATACTTAAAGCATTTCCAGCCAGAATGCAAAACATTAATATTTTCAACAGACGAGGTATTTGGCCCTGCCCCAGAAAATGTTTATTACAAAGAAGATGACAGACACAAACCAAGCAATCCCTATGCTGCTGCCAAGTCAGGACAAGAAATGATAGCGTTTAGCTTTTCCCACGCTTTTGAACTGCCAATTTCTATTGTAAGATCTATGAATATTATTGGAGAAAGACAGCATCCTGAAAAATTTGTTCCCAAGACAATAAACTTAATATTAAACAATCAAAAGGTTGTTCTGCACGGAAAAGGAGAAAATGACTTGTCTTCACGCTGCTGGATTCATGCTAGAAATGTGGCAGACGGACTTGTCTTCCTAATACAAAAAGCTAAAAAGGAAGAATTCTATCACATTGTTGGCGAAGAAAAAACTGTTTTAGAGATCGCAAACTGGATTGCAGAAGAAATAAAAGGAAAGAAATTGCAAGATAATGAAATAGAATGGCTTGATTATCATGAAGCCAGGCCCGGACACGATAAAAGGTACGCTCTATCTGGCCAGAAAATGGCAGACATGGGCTGGAAGCCGCCAGTTGATTTAGAAAAATCAATTAAAAAAACTGTTAGGTGGAGCTTGGAGAACGAAAGATGGCTGAAGATATAAAATACAACAATCCAAAAAGCTCAAAAATAAGGGAATTTATAAGGGTTTATTTCTTAAGCTACCCTCTGCTTCAAACAAAAAAAGCTGGAGAAAAAGTCCTGGACTTAGGATGCGGCTGGGGCTTTTATTTTAAAATCAACCCTAAGGCTCAGGGAATAGACTCTGACATTAGATGCGTAAAAGAACTTGAAGCTAGAGGATATAAAGCAGTCAAGGGAGACATTACTTCTAAACTTCCCTTCCCTAACAGTTCTTTTTTCTGGATAATCGCCCACGATGTTTTGGAGCATTTTTCAATCAATAAATCAAAATCAATCTTTAAAGAAGCTTATAGAGTTTTATCTGACAGCGGATATTTTTTAATTCTGACCCCTAACCTTAAGGGATATAGTTCTGGAATTAAAAGAAAAGTAGGCCATAAACACTTCGTGACTAAAAAAGATATTCTTTCTCTTTCAAAAGACAAGTTTGCTGTTCAAAAGCATTTTTTTTACCCTCTGCCTAAAATAATCGGCAGATACTTCACCCACAACAAAGAAGTCTTTTTACTAAAAAAGATATGAAAACCCCTCTTATTTCTGTTATTATTCTTAATTGGAATGGAAAGAAATATTTAAAAGACTGCTTTTCTTCTCTGCAAAACCAGACCTATCCTAACCTAGAAATAATTCTAGTAGACAATGGATCTTTCGATGGATCTGTTGATTTTGTTAATAAACTTTTTCCTAAAGTTAAAACCATTAAGAATGAAAAGAATCTAGGCTTTGCTCAAGGCAATAATATAGGAATAAAAGCTTGTAAAGGAGAATATGTTTTTATTCTTAACAATGACACAAAAGTAAATAGGGTCTGCCTTGAGAAAATGATAGAAGCTGCTGTGAAAAACCCTAAAATAGGAATGCTAGCTCCTAAAATAGTTTCTTTTGAAAATCCTCAATTAATAGATTCTCTCGGCTTAAATATATACTTTGACGGCCTGGCAAGAGGAAGACATAGAGGAAAACTAGACAATAATCAATACGGAAAAGATATTTTAATGCCTTCTGCTGCAGCCGCTTTATATCAGAAAGGAATGCTTAATGAAATCGGCTTATTTGATGAAAGCTTTTTTGCTTATTGCGAAGACACAGACCTTGGACTAAGAGCAAGACTAGCTGGATTTAGCTCTGTTCTTGTGCCTGAAGCTGTTGTTTGGCATCATTATTCTGCAACTTTTGGAAAATATTCTGAGCTTAAAGCGTTTTTAACAGAACGCAACCACTTTTGGGCTGTTTTTAAAAACTTTCCTGCAAGAATGCTTATTCTGGTTCCTTTTTACACAATAATAAGATATGTGTCTTTGATTCAAGGAGCAGTTATAAAAAAAGGACCTGTGTCCCGCTTCGAATCCAGTAAATTAAGGTTGCTTCTAATTTTAATAAAAGCCTACGGTTCTGCTATTAAAAAAATGCCTTCGATATTAAGAAAAAGAAGAATTATCCAAAAGAATAAAAAGATATCTGCTAAAGAGTTTTATAATCTTGTCAAAAAGAACTCTCTTAAAGTTTCTGAACTTACATTGAAAGAGTAATTGTTCTGCCTTCTAAAACATCTTCTTCTTTAACTTCAAATTCGGTTTCTTTGTTCCCCATCTTTAAGTTGTATTTCCCGTTATAAGGGACAACAGTTTCAAAATAACCGTCTTTGGGCGTTATTGTTTTTTCGTAAATAAGTTCTCTATCTTGATTAGTCTTAACATTTATAGAAATAACAACCTCGCTGTCTGCTCTTCCTGATATTTTTGCTCCCCTGACATATTCAAAAATCTTAATAAACTTGATGTCTTCCATAACTGAATTCTCAGATTCCCAAACAAGACGAAAATGATCTAATGGCTTAATATAGAACTCTATTGTTCTACCATTTACTTCTCTCTGTGTTGTTTCTTCTGATCCGTCTAAAATATGCAGTCTGACTACCATTGAATTGTCAAACTTGTTAGGCTCTTCTGTTGCTTCCTCCCCCTCCAACCAATAACCACTATAGTTGCCCTGAACCCATTTTACCCTGGTAGCAAAAATACCGCTGTTAATATCAACTGAATCGTAATCAATTATAATGTATTTAACTTTTAATTTATCTAAATATTTAACTGCTGCTTCTTCTGATGTTTCCAAGAAAAATACGCCTTCCCCCAACTCTCCTATCTCTTCTCCATTCCTGGTTCCCATTCCCTGCTGAAAAGGGTTGGAAACAGGTATTCTGTGGCTGTAATAAGTTAGAGCGTGGCCAACATCCCATCTTGCTAAAACACCGTAAGATTCTTCAGGATAAGAAAAGTTTTCTTTATTATATAAGCCGTAATAATCAATCCCTGGATCTGGGGTATTCTCTTTCATCCATTCAAAAGATTCATACCAGTCTTCTTGAAGATAGTAAGGGCCCCCTCTAGCTGCCAAAAAAGGCCTGTAAACAATGTCTGGCAGAATCCCAGGAAAAGAGGCGCCTATATTAAAAGGAAACGGAAAAACTAAAAAGAAGATGACATTTAAAATAACAAGGATGGGAGCTACTACAAGATAGGGCTTAAGCTCGGGCCTTGGGGAAAAGTCTTCAGTAAGCCTTAGCCCTTTCCATCCAAACTGAAAACCTTTAACTGCCAAAAACCCAGCTAAAAGCGATATGTTAAAAGATAAATAATAATTATATCTTCTTGCTCCGAAAAAGGGGATAACTCCAGTCATAAGCAATATGATTAAGCTCCAAACAATTACTAAAAGATATTCTGGTTTTCTACTTTTAACAAAATTGTAAATAACAAGCCCTAGACCGGTTAAGAAAAGAAAGAATAAAGAGGAAAAAGTGCTGACCGCGCCTCCAAAACCTATTGGGATCATCTCGGATACTGTTTCTCTGGAAGCTTGGTTAATAGACAGGCCGGTTCTAATTGCCAAAAAGGTTTCTGATAAATTATTAAAAATAGAAGGCAATATAGCTTTAAGCAGAACTAAGAATATAAGGACTCCTAAGAATAAAAAGGACGGCAAAAGCCATTTATTAAGCTCTTTCTTTTTAACAAAAAGGCCGGCTTGTTTTAAAAAGAAAAGACCTGCTATGCCCAGAACCAAAGATAGAAAATGCTTTAGGTTATAAGCATTAATGTAAAAAAAGCTTAATCTGAAATACAAGAGTATTATTATTAGAGCGATTAGAAAAATAACCATTCCTCCTTTCAAGCTTAAATTTGAATAGAATCTACCAGTTAGAAAATCTATTAAATAGCGCAAAACTATGAAGGCAAAAATAATAAATACAAACAACAAACCCCCAGACCAAGTCAGAAGATAAAGCCCTAAAGACACTCCTGTTAAAAAAGCAAAAAGCCAGAATAATCTTTTGTTCTTTTCTGTTTGCAGAGAAAAAATTAAAAACATCATTGCCATGGCTGAAAAAAACACCTCAGCCACATGATGGTCAACTGATCCTAATAAAGATCTAAATAAAAAGATTGGAGAAAGAGCTAACAGAAAGGCTGAAGCTATTCCAACTGCTTTTCCCCATATTGATTTTCCTATAAAATAAGCTAAAAAAACTGCTAAGCTTCCCAGCACTGCTGGATAAAAAGGAGCTATTTTATTAATTAATTCCAGGGTTGGCTTGCCAAAACTTATCAGCCAAATTATAAAAGATATAATCTGGTCATAAAGAGGGGCAACATTATTGTTGGTAGCATAAGGAAAGTAAGTGAAAGGTTCAAAGTAAAGACGGCTGGGAAAGTGATTTCCCAGAAGTTCGTTTTCAATCAACCTCATGTGGTAAACTCCATCATCAGCTGAATATCTTATTGGTTCTGAAAAAACTATATCATAACAAAAATAGACTCTGAAAAAAAGAGCTAAAATAAATATAAAAAAAAGAATAATAATCAGTAAAACCCTCTTATTCATAAATATAACCTATAACAAGCCCCGCATTAAAATCAATGCGGGGCTTGTTCCTTTTGGCTTAAAAACAATTTACGCAATCTGTTATGGACAACTAACAGACGCGGATGTACAAGCTGTATTTCCTTCTTTTGCATTACCGTTAACATCAACGCAGAAATAATTAGTAGAGCTTCTCAGCTGAGCACATGCTACCCAGGTAGTATTGCTATTTGCCCCCCAAATTACATTAGATCCGTTAGCTACGACTCCGGCAACAGCCCTGTTTGCATCGCCGCTTGTGTTAAAACCAGCATAACTTTCGTTGTTATTGCTAGCAAATAATTCAGCTGCCGCCCTTAAAGAAGAAAGGTCTGCCTTAATGGCAACATCCCTGGCTTTATTTCTAGCAGCGCCCAAAGAAACCAAAACAATAGAAGCCAAAATACCAATAATAGCTATAACAACTAATAGTTCAATCAATGTAAAACCTCGTTTTTTCATATTGATTTTTAATAATTATAAAGTTTATTGACGACCTTTTCTGTTGTTAATAAGTTGATTTAATTTATTATACCATAACCCAGTCAAACAAGATATGTGGAAAACTCACAATCCTCCTTCCATCATTCCTCCAGAGTATATTGGCAGTAAAACTGCTCCCATTAAAAAAGCTACTACTCCTCCCAAAACCATGATAAACAAAGGCTCCAGCAACCTTATAAAACTTTCTAAGGTTCTATCCACATCTTTTTGATAAAAAGTTACTACGTTTTCTAGAGAAGAACCTAAGGTGCCTGTTTTTTCCCCTACCATTATCATTTGGTAAAAAAGGGGGGAAATAAAATCAGGGTACCTGTCTAAGACATGGCTTATTGCCTCTCCTCTTTTTACCCCTTCTCTTGTTTCAATCATAATCTCTCTATAAGTAAAAGATCCTGCTACATCTCCTGTGATCTGCAAGGCTGAGGCGATTGGAAGACCGCCTGAAATTAAGGTGGAAAGATTTAAAGCAATACGAGCTAAATAGAACTTTTTTAAAAAGCTCTTTAGTCCAGGAGTTTTTAAAAGTGTTTTATCAATAACTTCTTCGCCTTTCTTTGTTCTCTTGAAATAAAAGAATCCGACTATCAGGCCTCCCACGATAAGAATAAGAAGCCACCATCTGTTTTTAATAAAGTAAGAAGCTGTAATTACAATCTTAGTGACTAAAGGAAGCTCGGCTCCAGAAGCTTCCAAAACCTCAGACAAAGAAGGAATAACATAACCCATAATTAAAGAAACTACTCCAACAAAAACCACTAAGACAAATGCTGGATAAACCATGGCTCCTTTTACCTTGCTGTTAAAATCGTGCTGTTTTTCTAGATAATCTGCCAGGTATAAAAAGACGTCTGAAAGCTTTCCAGAGGCCTCTCCAGCTTTCACCATATTGATATAAAAAGGAGAAAAAAGCTTTGGATACAAAGAAAAAGCTTTAGAAAGAGGTTTTCCTCCTTCTACTTCTTCTGCTATTTTAAGAACTTTCTCCCTAAGGTCCACTTTCTTACTCTGTTTGGCAATCGTTTTAAAACTTTCAACAATCGGAACATTTGATTTTAACATAATAGAAACCTGGCGCGAAAACAAAACAATATCTTTCTTACTTGTCTTGGCAAAAAGAGACATTTGCTTGGCATAAAAGGGAAGATCCATTGATTCCTCTAAGACCGTGACATAAAGATCATGGGTTTTTAGCACATTAAAAGCAGCTTCTCGGCCGGAAGCTTCAACAAT
>CAZNBW010000018.1:0-1543 GCA_964571585.1 uncultured Candidatus Saccharibacteria bacterium
TGAAGCATTAACAATGACTGATTATCCTCTTTTTTCCTTAAAAGCAAAAATATTGCTGTTATTACAGCAATAACAATAATAACTAAAAGAGTAATAATAATTAATTCCATTAATATATATTAGAACATATCCTGCTATAAATCAATGAAAAGCCAACTCTGTAAAAACAAATATTAAATAGATAAAAAGCAAAAGTGCTGCTTCTACTTTTGTTATCTTCCTGTCCGTCTTAATAAATATTAAAAAGAAAACAGCAGAAATAACCAAGAACACTCTAGCAATAACAAAGGGAGAAAAATCTATATTCTCAATAGGATTTATCAAAACAACCAAACCTAGAACAAAAGTAGCGCAAACAATAACAGAGCCCATCAAATCCCCTAATATCATCCAGGTCCTTCCTTTGCGGGCTGAAACAATGGCAAAATAGGTTTCTGGAATTGCATTGCCCAACCCAACAATTAGAATACCTATTATAGGCACTGCAACATTTAAATATCCTGCAAATGCTTGGGCACTCTTAACAAGGCCTATAGAAGCTACAAGAATAAGGATTAAGTATAAGAAAGCCGACAACACATTCTTAATAAAAACAAAGAACTTCTTAAATGCCTTGTCTGTCTTGTCTCTTTTGATAAACTCTAAAAACTTAAGAGTCCCTTTATCTTTATGATTCTTTGGTTTATATTTTTTTCTAAATCTTTCTTCTTTAGAAAAAAGCCAAACAATATACACTAAAAAGGCCAGCATTAAAACCAAGCCATCTCCTCTGGTTAGATCATTATCCAATATTAAAACCCACGGCAAAACAGCTATTACAGCAGTAAATACAGTGCTAGCTTGAACCATTCTGCTTTTTATTGATATGGTGTTGCCGGAAATTAAAATAGCTAGGGCAACAGCTAGGGTCATATCAACCATATTGCCTCCCACAATTTCTCCAAAAGAAAGCTCTGGCATTCCCTGCAGAGCAGCTGAAATTCCTACGAACATATTCGGAACTGCTCCAGCAAAAGCTACGATAAAGAAAGCAACAACAAATTCTCTCCAGCCTAGATACTTGGCTATTCTTGTCAGCGATTTAATCAGCCTGGATCCAGAGAAGAAAAGCATTAAACAAGATGATATAAATACAAGTAACCAAATCATACTTTATGTCTTACGATAAATATATACTTTGTAATTTCTATTAGCGCTAATTGAACTATGCTTAAAGAAAAAACGATTATCCAGTCAAGATAGAATAAAGGTTCTGTTTTCAGCAGATTCTGCAAAGGAGGTACATATACAGCAAGAAGCAAAACAACCACGCCGAAAACCCAGGCAAAAACCAAGAACTTATTTGATAAAGGATTAATGTGCCAAAGATTCTTTCTCAAGCTCTTGCAGGAAAATACATAAAACAAAGAGTTCAATGCCAAACCAACAAATATAACAGTCCTGATGTGTTCTATTGAATAACCAGAAAACTTCCAGTATACCCAGAAAAGCAAAAAGAGAAATATGTCTGTCACTATACCGATTATAAAGATAATAACTTTCA
>CAZNBW010000018.1:1553-8430 GCA_964571585.1 uncultured Candidatus Saccharibacteria bacterium
TCCGAATTCAAAAGAGGAGTATTGTGGCCCCTGGGCTTTTGCTTCATTATATCTTTTTCTTTAGGCTCAAAAGCCAAAGCAATGTCTGGCAAACCGTCTTCTATTAAGTTAACCCACAATATCTGGGCTGCCGTAACAGGCAAAGGAAAACCAAATAAAAGACCTAACCCTATCAGGATTGTTTCTGTGAAAGAATCAGACAATAAATAGGTTATGACCTTTCTTACATTATCTATTATACCTCTTCCCTCTTCTACGGCCGCCACAATAACATTAAAGTTGTCAGAAAGTAAAATTAAGTCAGAAACCTCTTTAGCAACTTCTGTGCCAGAGCCTAAGGCTACTCCAATATCTGCTTTTTTCAAAGCAGGTGCATCATTTATTCCATCTCCTGTCATTGCTATTACCTCTCCTTTTTCCTGCCAAGCCTGAACAATTCTCATTTTATGTTCGGGCTCCACTCTGGCATAAATCTGAATATTCTCAAAAACCTTTTTAAACTCTTCCGAAGAAAGCTTATCAAGATCCTTGCCTTCCATAATATTCTCTTCTTTCACCTTCAACCCCACTTCAGCTGCCACTGCTTTTGCTGTAAGCTTATGATCTCCAGTAACCATAATTAGCCTCATCCCGGCCTCTTGAACTCTTCTTATTGCCCCTCTAGCCTCTCTTCTTACTGGATCTTTTAGGGCAATCAACCCAACAAAAACCATGTTATTTACAAGATCCTTATTCTTAACATCTTTAAACCCAACCCCAATAACCCTTAACCCCCTAGAACTTAAGCTGTCTATATCCAGCCTTATTTCCTCTTCTTTATTAGAGGTAAGCTTTTGCTTCTTTCCGTTTCTCATCACAAATCCTGCCATTTTTAAAAGCTTTTCAGGGGCCCCGGCAATATATGAAATCTTTTTCTTTCCGTCAGAAAAAGCCCTGACTAAAAATTTATCTTTTGAACCGAAAGGAACCTCTCCTATTTTGTTCATTCTTGACTCTAGCCTCTTTTTATTTATCCCTGCCTGAATTCCAGCTAAAAGCAGAGCCTTGTCTGTCGGCCTCCCTCTTACAATCCACTTATCCATTGCATCATCTGGATTCTCAACAAATGCCTCATTGCACAATACAGCTATTTTTAAAGCCAAAAGGCTGTCTTCCTTGCTTCCAGCCTCAATCTCAGCTACCTGCATTTTTCCTTGAGTTAAAGTCCCTGTCTTGTCTGTAGCAATAACAGAACAGCTTCCTAAAGTTTCAGCAGAAGAAAGCCTTCTCACTAATCCCCTTTTTCTCAGAATGTTCTGCATACCAACTGCTAAAATAACAGTCATGGCCACTGGCAAACCCTCTGGAATTGCAGCAACAGAAACTGCCACTGCCACAGTAAACATTTCCAAAAAACTATTGCCTGTAAATATCCCTTCAAAAAAGATAACACCAGAAATAAAAATGATTACAATACCTACTATCTTGGAAAAATGAGATAATTTTCTTTGCAAAGGAGTTTCTTCCTCTTTTGTCTCTTTAACTAATTGAGCAACTTTTCCTATCTCTGTTTTAAAACCAGTAGCTGTAACAACTGCTTTTCCTTTTCCGTCTTCCACGATAGTACCCATATATACCATATTATCCCTGTCTGCTAAAGGAGTTTCTTCTTTTAAGCTCTTGTACTTTTTCTCTGCTGGTAGCCATTCTCCTGTTAAAGCCATCTCGTTTATCTTTAAGTTGTCAGAATCAATAATTCTGGCATCAGATCCAACCTTATCTCCTGGATTCAAGACAAGAATATCTCCTGGGACAATATCAGAAGAATCAACGAGCTTTTCGTTCCCCTCTCGTATAACCTCGCTGGTTATTTTAACCACCTTTTTCAGCTTTCTTAAAGCGTCGGAGGCCTTGTTTTCCTGGAAAAACCCGACAACAGAGTTAAGTATAATAGCTCCGAAAATAACAACGGCATCTGTATATTCTCTGAAAACCAAAACAACCACCCCAGCTATAACCAAAATATACATTAAAGGGCTTTTAAACTGTTCTAAGAATATCTTTGTTTTAGATAACGGCTTTTCTTCTGGAAGCACATTCTTGCCAAACTTCATATGCCTGGCTATCACTTCTTCGTGGCTTAAGCCTTCTTTAGGGTTAGACCTAAGTTCTTCTAATGCTTCCTGTCCAGAAATGCTATGCCAAGAAATCTCTTTTTGCATATTCTTTCATTTTACCCCCACTAGTAAAAGTTTTCAACTTTACTACGGGGCAGGCAAAAAACAGCCAAACAAAAAAGCAGGTGGTATGGTCACCCGCCTAGAGAATTCGTCTCGAAATTTTAACTATGCCATACTCATAGCTACGCTGTGCTCCCAACCGGAGTCGAACCGGTGTTGCATGATTGAGAATCATGTGTCCTAGACCACTAGACGATGGGAGCTTTAATAAAGTCTACTATAAAGATTACGTTTTGTCCATCGCTTGACAAAACTTTAATTATATGCTAGTATCTTAATTATCGTTTGTTCTTTATTAACTAGTTAAGAAATTCTATTTAAGGGATTAAAGAATGAAAATTATAAGATTACTAATAGGCCTAGTGGTTATCTCTATATTTATTTTCGTCCTTGCAGACAGAAAAGAGCTTGCAATCATTGAACATAAAACAGAATTTTCTCCTCCTAAAAAAGTCAAAATGATCGTAGTAAAGAGAGGAGAATGCCTATCAACGATTGCCCATCAAAGAGGTATCTCTTGGAAGTACCTAGCCAGATTAAATGATATGGAGGAAAACCCCAGTTTTGTCAGAGAGGGGCAAACTTTAAAAGTCCCCGCAGAATAGTTTTTTCTAAAAAGCCTTGCGGCAATATAACGCAGGGCTTTTTATTCATAATCAGGCGGGATGGCGTAATAATCTATCATATACTTTGCCAACTGCCTGAATAAAGGAATTGCAGAATATTCAGCTGTATTTGTTTTAGGATTATCAAGTTTTACTAGAATTAAAAATCTAGGGTTAAAAGCAGGGAAAAACCCGACAAAGCTCTGCCATGTTTTATCAGAATACCCTTTTTTATTCTCTCCAAGAACAGACCAGGAAATCTGGGCCGTACCTGTTTTACCAGCAATATAATAACCAGGTATCCTGGCTGCTTTACCGAAACCATTTTCAACAACACTAACCAGCATAGCCGTAAGCTTGGAAACAGCGCTAGAAGAAATAACTCTGTCAGAAAAGACAGGCTCTGTTATAGTCTCATTCTTGTTTTTATCAACTACCTTCTCCACAACAAACGGCTTAATCAATTTACCCCCGTTAGCAATAGAAGAAAAAGCTCTTATCAATTGGATAGGAGTAACTTCTATCCCCTGACCGAAAGAAGCAGTAGCAAAGTTAATCTCATAGCCCTTTTTAAGTTCTCTATTTTCAGAAAAAACCTCTCCTTGTATATCTATACCAGTAGGCTCAAAAAGGCCGAACCTATCCAAGTAATCCAAAAAAATATTATGGCCTATCTGTTTCTCAACAAAAACAGCTCCAGTATTGATTGATTTTTCTAAAACCTCTGTCATAGTAGCCTGGCCAAAAATCCTCCCGTTATAATTCTCAATAACATACTTACCTATTTTTACTGTTCCTTTATCAACATAAGTTGTATCAGGGCTTACCCTGCCAAGATCTAAAGCTGAAGCCATTGTTATAGGCTTTAAAATAGAGCCCGGCTCAAAAAGCTTTTGCACAACAGAGTTTTGAAAAAGATTAAAGTTGTCTACTTCAGAATAATAATTAGGATTAAACCCAGGATATTCAGCTAAAGCTATGATCTTTCCTGTGTTGGGATCTATAACAATAATCTGACCCCCTTCAATATCAACCTGTTCTTTTGACTGCAAGAGAAGCTTTTCTGCTGCAAACTGAATATTATAATCTATAGTTAAAAAAATATCGCTTCCATTAAGGCTGCCAGAAGAAGAGCTCCTTATAAACTCTTCCTCTCCTTGTAGCAAATCATCATAAAACCCTTCTACTCCATACTGGCCAACTCCCTCTCCTCCGACAAACCCAACAACCTGGGAGGCCATCTGCTCTTGAGGATAGTTTCTCAATGGAACTTCTTTAATATATACTCCAGCCAGACCCAAATCATTAATAGCTGATATTTCCTGTTCTGTTAGAACATTCTTTATCCTCTCAAACAAACTATCTTTCTGGGTTTTCTCATATATCTCTTCTTTGTCAATCTCTAATACCTCTGAAAGATTTTCTGCTGTTTCTTCTTTATTCTCTATTTCTTCTGGACATATATATACATATTTAGCTTTAACATTAGTAACATTAGTAGCCAGGATATCCCCTTTATTGAAAAAGACCTGGCCTCTGTCCCCCTTTATTGCCTCAAACTCCCCTTGCTGTCCTCTAGCTAAAGCTTTATAATAATCATGATGTATAATCTGCAAAAAAACCAAGCGGCTGATTATAGCCGCTCCTATTAATAATATCACTCCTAGTACAAAGTTAATCCTCCAGTTTCTCAGCAAGTTTTTCAGCATATTATTTAGCCACAGCGTGAGTGCTTAAAACCTTAATATAATGTATTTTGTCTATTTCTTCAAAACCCAAAGGCTCAACCATTAAAGCCAGCTTGTCTAAAGAACTAGCTCTAGCTGAACTTATTTCTAAAACTTTGTTCTCTTTTGAAAACTCTGATATTCTTTTGGTATAGTCTTGTATTAAATATCTGTCTGAGATTTCAGTATTAACCTGAAAGATATATAATCCAGACAAAAGAAGCATAATAAAAACCGCTAGACTGATTGATGACTTTGATTTTATAATTCTTACATATTTCATTTCTTTGCTGCTCCTCGGAGTTTAGCGCTATGTGAACGGTAATTATCCCTTATCTCTTGCTCTTGAGGCCCTATTGGCTTCTTTGTTATAATTTCTAAATTATTATTTTTAAAAAAGTTCTTAACTATTCTGTCTTCTAAAGAATGAAATGATATTACAGCTATTCTTCCTTTAGACTCCAAAACATCTAATGCCTGTTCTAATGCTTTTTGTAAGTTGTTTAACTCATCATTCACTGCTATTCTCAATGCCTGAAATGTTCTTTGAGGCTTAGTGCTTCTCGGTATCAACCTCTTTAACTCAAATGTTGTTTTAATCGGCCTCTCTTTAATAATCCTTTTGGCAATTACTCTGGCTAGCCTTTCCTCCCCGTATTCTTTTAATATTTCAACAATGTCTTCCTCTTTGTAGTTATTAACTATGTGCTCTGCTGTTAAGTAACTATCTAAGCTGAATCTCATATCCAGAGGTTCGTCTTTTAAAAATGTGAATCCCCTGCCAGATTCGTCTATATGGTAAGAAGACATTCCTAAATCAAATAATATTCCGCTAACTGGATGAAAATCATTCTTCCCAACAATCTCTTTTAAATTAACATACGAATCATTAATTAAGATTAATCTATCCTGCAGTTCAATCTGGCTGCACACTTCTAAATCCTTTTCTATGGCCAGCACTTTTCCATCTGGCGCTGTTCTTTTCAGAATATCTTTACTATGTCCTCCAAAACCTGCCGTTGCATCAATAAAGTTCTGGTTAGGCCTTGGGTTTAGTATTTCCAATACTTCTTTTTGTAAAACTGGGATGTGCATACTAAATGCCTAGTTCTGGTAAATTCTCAGCTATTTTATCAATGTCCAATTCTGCTTTCTTTCTGTATGTTTCCCATTTCTCAGAATCCCAGACCTCCAGCTTATTAGACAATCCGCAAATAGTTATGTTCTTTTTCAAACCTGCGTATTTCTTCAAATAGTCAGGAACCAGTATTCTGCCAAGTTTATCTAAAGAAACCTCTACTGCCCCACCCAATACCGCTCTGGTAAACTTTCTTGTTTCTGCCCTGCCGGTAGAAAGGTTTTCTAGCTCCTCCATAACCTTTGCCCATCTTTGTTTTGTGTAAATAACTAAGCAGTTTTCAAACCCTCTTGTAATGATTACCTTGTTTCCTAGCTCTTTCCTAAGCTTAGCTGGTAAAGACAGCCTTTTCTTTATATCTATTGAATGTTGGTATTCTCCTATAAACATTGAGTTATCCCCAGATTATGGCAGTTTTCCCACTGTTTTCCACAATTATCCACTGCACCTCCTTTATACCCTATCTATACGCACAGGTCAACCTTAAATATCCACACTTTTTCCACACCTAATCCTGGCTTAGTTTTAAATAAAAAAGCGCTAGATTATTCTCTAGCGCCCTAAGTTTATCGCTAATTTGTGTCAACTAATTATCGTTGACAAAAAGAATATAATATGCTATACTTTACCTAATATTGTACAAACAGTTCATTTCACAATTTATTAGAAAGGGAAAAAATGTTAAGCGAGAAACAACAACATTGGATGGTCAATATTTTTTGTGTCTTAGTGGGCATAGGTTCCGTAGTAGGCGTCTTAATAACAATGTCTCAGGCAAAGACAAGTACAGATCTAGAGATAAGGGTCGTATCTGGAGTTCCTTCCGAAAACATTGGTGTTATAGAATTCGGCGTAACAGACCGCTGGGACTACCACAGAGTTGTATTTATAGTCCAGGGTTTTGACGAAGGGCTTAAGCTTGATAAGGTCGTTTGTTACGATGGTGAAAAAAAATACTATTTCAATCAATTGTCAGAACTAGATAAGTGTTGGGATAGATGGCTTAAAAGATTCCAAGAGGTTCTTGCCGAAGCAACTCTAGGCGAGAAAAACACGGGTTTACTTGACCCCAATACAATTCCAGTAAGTTAACAAAATATTCTTCCGCTCGCAAAAGAGCAGCATCTCGCTGCTCTTCTTTTTGTGTGAAGCCAGGCTTCACACAAATTAAATAAAAAAGCGCTAGAT
>CAZNBW010000019.1:0-8360 GCA_964571585.1 uncultured Candidatus Saccharibacteria bacterium
GTCAGCTCCTTTTGACGTAGGATTGGCCTTCCAGCTGGGCTTAGTTTATTATCAGAAGCAAGATTATGTAAAAGCCAGAACCGAATTGGAAAGAGCAGTTGTTCTTAACCCAAGCTATGCCAACGCCCTTTATTTCTTAGGACTTACTTATTATGAGTTGGGAGAAAAAGAAACAGCAATAGCATTGTTTGAAAGAATTCTAGAATTAAATCCAGGCCATGAACTAGCAACACAAGTGCTGAATAACATGAGAAATGAGAAGAACGCCTTGGCCGGCATTTCAGAACCCGAAGAAGTACCAATAGAAGATATAGAAGAGTAGGGTATTGACAAAACATTTGCTTTGATTATAATTAATATTAATTAGCTTTGATATGTAATTAAAGAGAGGTATTTTATTACGCAAATATCTCTCTTGTTATGATTTTTTGTATTACTTTAAATAATACAATTATTTATTCTATTATTTCCCCTACACATACATAGGGATTATTTTATTTATAGCCCGACAGAGACCCGACCTCTCGTCAGGCTGCGCAGTTTTTTAGAGGTCGGGTCTCTTAATTTATGAACATAAAAGAAAAAACTTTTTTAAAGTCCAAAGCCCCTCTTGAACTCCCTTATCTTTTAGGCCTGCAGAAAGAAAGCTGGTCCTGGTTTTGGGAAGAGGGATTAAAAGAGCTTTTTTCTGAAATATTTCCTATTAAAGACTATACAGGGGAAGAGTTTGAGCTTTACTTTGCTGACTACAAACTGGACGAGCCGAAGTACAAGACAGATATTGAGGCAAAGAAAAACAACGATTCTTTTGAGGCCTCTTTGAGAGTAAAAACTAGGCTGGTTAATAAAAAGACAAAACAGGTAAAAGAACAAGAAGTATTTTTAGCAGATTTCCCCTTAATGACAGAAAGGGGAACTTTTATTGTAAACGGCATAGAAAGAGTTACAATAGCCCAGCTTATTCGCTCCCCAGGCGCTTTTTTCAGCCAGCAGGTAGCAAGAGGAAGAAAGCGCTTTGGAGCTAAAATTATCCCCAACAGGGGAGCCTGGCTTGAGTTTGAAACAGACTCTTCTGGTTTTTTGGGTGTAAAGATAGACAGAAAGAGAAAAGTAGCAGCTACGGTTTTATTAAAAGCATTGGCTGGTTTGGACAACGACAAGATAAAGTCTATTTTCGCAGATGTTAATAATGATCCTGATTTAAACTATATTGAAAAGACTTTGGAAAAAGATATAACTAAAGATCAGCCAGAAGCCTTAGTTGAAATATACAAAAGGTTAAGGCCCGGGGATTTAGTTACTCCAGATACTGCCAAGGAGCTTATAGAAAATATCTTCTTTAACTTTGAAAGGTATGATTTATCTAAAGTTGGAAGATGGAGAATGTGGCAGAGACTGCCTGCTCTAAAGCCTGAGAAGGAAAAAGAAATAGTGCCAGAAGACAGAGTATTGAAGCCAGAAGATATTATTGAAGTGATAAAGGAGATTATTAGATTAAATAATAATCCAGAGGCCAGGGCCGATGAAATAGATCATTTAGGCAACAGGAGAGTAAGAACAATAGCAGAGCTTTTGCAAAACAGGATGAGAGTAGGCCTAATGAGAATGGAAAGGATTGCTAAAGACAAAATGTCTACTTTGGATGCTTCAGAAATAGTGCCTAACCAGATTATAAATCCTAGGCCAGTAATGGCAGTAGTTAAAGAGTTTTTCACCTCTTCTCAGCTTTGCCAGTTTATGGATAATGAAAATCCCTTAGCTGAGCTGGAGCATAAGAGAAGATTATCTGCTACAGGGCCCGGAGGTCTTACTAGGGAAAGAGCTGGTTTTGAGGTAAGAGATGTTCAGCCTTCCCACTACGGAAGAGTTTGCCCAATTCAAACTCCAGAAGGCCCTAATATCGGTTTAGTTAACCACTTGGCTTCTTTCGCCAGAGTTAACGCTTTTGGGTTCCTGGAAACTCCTTATTTTAAAGTTGAAAAAGGAAAGGTAACAAACAAAATCCATTATTTAAATGCTTTTGAAGAAGAAAGATTCAATATTGCTCATGGAGGAGTAAAAATAGATTCTGGAGGAAATATCGTTAATAAAAAAGTAGAAGCGAGGATTAAATCAGAACCAGGACTAATAGACAAGAGCAAGATTGACTATATGGATGTTTCAGCTGAGCAGTGTATTTCTATGGCAACGTCTTTGATTCCTTTCTTGCAGAACGATGATGCCAACAGAGCTTTAATGGGTTCTAATATGCAACGTCAGTCAGTTCCTTTAATCAGGCCGGACGTGCCTTATGTGTGCTCGGGCTCGGAGGAAAGAATTGCTAAAGATTCTGGTCAGGCAGTTATTTGTAAAGATCCTGGAAAGGTTGTAGAAATTGACGGGAGCCGTATTGTTGTTAAAGGAAAAGAGACCCAAGAGTACGACTTAAGAAACTTTATTAGAACTAACCAGTATACCTGCTTTCATCAAAAGCCAATTGTTAAAAAAGGCCAATCGGTTGGAAAGGGAGATGTTTTGGCAGATGGAGGAGCAATTTCTCAGGGTAGACTGGCTTTGGGCCAAAATGTTTTAGTTGCCTTTTTATCTTGGCAGGGCCTTAACTTTGAAGATGCTATTATTATTTCAGAAAGATTAGTCAGAGAAGGATATTATAGCTCTATACATATAGAGAACTTTACCTGTGATGTCAGGGAAACAAAATTAGGCCCCGAAGTAACTACTTGTGATATTCCTAATGTTTCAGAAGAAAAACTAAAAGACTTAGATGAAGAAGGAATTATAAGGATTGGAGCTGAAGTAGGGCCTAATGATATTCTTGTTGGTAAAATATCTCCAAAAGGAGAAGCGGGACTAACAGCAGAAGAGAGATTATTAAGAGCCATTTTCGGCGAGAAGGCCAGGGATGTCAAGGATACATCTCTTTTAATGGAGTATGGAAGAAGGGGACGGGTTATTGGGGTTAAGATATTTTCAAGAGATCTTGGCCATAGGTTAGAGCCTGGAATAATAAGAAGAATTGAGGTGGAAATAGCTGTAACAAGAAAGATTCAAGCAGGAGATAAATTGGCAGGCCGCCATGGAAACAAAGGAGTTATTTCCAGAGTGGTATCAGAGGAAGAAATGCCCTTTTTAGAAGATGGAACTCCGATAGATATTATTTTAAATCCCTTAGGGGTAGCGTCTAGAATGAACCTAGGCCAGATTTTAGAAACCCACTTGGGTTTAGCTGCCGAAAAGCTGGGATATATTGCCGTGACTCCCGCCATGTCAGGAGCTACAGAAGAAGATATTCAAGAAGAGCTGAAAAAAGCAGGTTTGCCAGAAGACGGCAAGCTTACCTTAAGAGACGGCAGAACAGGTCTTCCTTTCTCAGAAAAGATTACAGTCGGATATATGTATATGATGAAGCTTATTCATATGGTAGAAGACAAAATCCATATGAGGTCAATCGGCCCCTATTCTTTAATAACCCAGCAGCCCTTAGGAGGAAAAGCCCAGTTTGGCGGACAAAGGTTTGGAGAAATGGAGGTCTGGGCCCTGGAAGGTTACGGTGTTGCCAATATTTTACAAGAGATGCTTACAATAAAGTCAGATGATGTTTTAGGAAGAGCTGCCACCTACGAAGCGATTTTAAGGGGAGAGTCGATCAAGACTCCTAATGTTCCTGCTTCATTTAACTTATTGGTGGCAGAGCTTAAATCTCTTGGATTAAGCATAGAGGTAAAAGAGAAAATAAGAGAAAAAAGAAGTAGATAAAATTATGCGTGTAACAGATTTAGAGGCCATAAGAATAAAGGTTGCTTCACCAGAAGAAATTATTTCCTGGAGCCATGGTGAAGTGTTAAAGCCTGAAACGATTAATTACAGAACTCAGAAAGCTGAGAAAGACGGTCTTTTTTGCGAAAGGATATTTGGGCCGGAGAAAGATTATGAGTGTTACTGTGGGAAATACAGAAGAATAAGGTATAAAGGTATTATCTGCGATAGGTGTGGAGTAGAAGTTACCAAGTCAGCTGTAAGAAGAGAGAGGATGGGGCACATTAAGCTTGCCTGTCCTGTTTCTCATATCTGGTTTTTAAGAGGAGTGCCTTCAAGAATAGGCATGGTTTTAGATATTCCAATGCATCATCTGGAAAAAGTAATTTATTTTGCTGCATATATTATAACAAGTATTAATGAGCAAGCTAAAAAGCAAACCTTAGAGGAGATAGAAAAAGAATATAAGGCAAAGAGCAAAGAGCAGAAAGCAAAGAACAGTAATAAAAAAGAGTTAAAAGACGCTTTGGACGGATTAAGGGTTACCAGGGATAAGGTAAAAGAAGAGGTTTTAAGCTTGAATCCTTTAAAGGTTTTATCTGAGGTTGAATATTATGATTATTCTTTAAAATACGGGGAAATATTTGAAGCAGGTACAGGAGCTGAAACTCTGAAGAAAATTTTTGAAAAAGCAAATCTTAAAGATGAGATAAAAAAGCTTAAGTCTGACCTGGAAAAATCAACAGCTTTGACTAAAAGAAAGCTTTTAAGAAGAGCAAGGTTTTTGCAGGGATTAATAAAGGCTGGCATTAAGCCAGAATGGATGTTTTTAACAGTAATACCTGTTTTGCCTCCTGACTTAAGGCCAATGGTTCAGTTAGACGGGGGAAGATATGCTTCTTCTGATCTTAACGATCTATACAGAAGAGTGATAAACAGGAACAACCGTTTAAAATATCTCTTAGAGATAGCAGCTCCAGAAGTAATTGTTAGGAACGAGAAAAGAATGCTTCAAGAGGCAGTGGACGCTTTAGTAGACAATGGAATGAGAAAAGGTATTCTTACTACAGCTACCACTGGAGGAAGAAGACTGCTCAAATCGCTAGCTGATATGCTTAAAGGAAAGCAAGGCAGGTTTAGGCAGAATCTTTTAGGTAAAAGGGTTGATTATTCTGGGAGATCAGTAATTGTTGTGGGTCCGAAACTTCAGCTTCACCAAACAGGACTGCCTAAGAAAATGGCCTTAGAATTGTTTAAGCCATTTGTTATTCATAGAATCTTGGAAAAAGAACTGGCCTATAATGTTAGAGGAGCCTCAAAGTTGATCGAACAAGGAACAGATGATGTATGGGCTATTTTAGAAGATGTTGTAAAAGATAAAGTAGTTTTATTAAACAGAGCTCCTACTTTGCATCGTTTAGGAATTCAGGCCTTTCAGCCGGTTCTAATAGAGGGAGAAGCTATAAAGGTGCATCCGATGGTATGTAAGGCTTTTAATGCTGATTTTGATGGAGACCAAATGGCAGTTCACGTGCCTTTGTCTGAAGAGGCTCAAAAAGAAGCTAGAGAGATTATGCTTTCATCTCACAATCTTTTAAAACCTGCTACCGGTTCTCCAGTTATTTCCCCAAGCCAGGATATAGTGCTTGGCTGTTATTGGCTTACAACTATTAAAGAAGGGGCAAAGGGAGAGAATAAGGTGTATTCTTCCAAGGAAGAAGCTATAACGGCTCATGAGTTTGGATTCCTTGATATAAGGGCTAAGATTAAAGTCAGACTAGATGAAGTTAGAGAAACCTCAATAGGCAGGATTTTGTTAAATGAAACTTTGCCAGACGACTATCCATACGTCAACGATGTTATGAAGTCAAAAAAACTGGAAAGGATAATGGGAGAAATTATTTATAAATATGATCAGGAAACAGTTGAAAAGACCCTAGACAAAGTAAAGAACCTAGGTTTTGAATATGCCACAATTTCAGGAGTTTCCTGGGGCATGGAGGATTTAATTGTTCCTCCAGAAAAGGAAAACATTATTAAAATAGCTGAAAAAGAAGTGGATATGATTGAAAGTCATTTTAAGAAGGGTCTTTTGTCGCGCGAAGAAAAAGGAAGTAAGGTTATTGAGGTTTGGACAAGGGTTAAGTCAGAAATAGAGAAGCTAGTTCCCAAGACTTTGCTTAAATCGGGCCCTATCTTTACTATTGTTGATTCGGGCGCCAGAGGCTCTTGGAGTCAACCTGTGCAGATGGCTGGAATGAAAGGTCTCGTTATTAACCCGGCGGGCCAGATTATTGAATTACCCGTAAAGAGTTCTTTCAAAGAGGGTTTTGATGTACTGGAATACTTTATTTCCACTCATGGAGCCAGAAAAGGAACAGCAGATACTGCTTTAAGGACCTCAACTGCAGGATATCTAACCAGGAGACTAGTTGATGTTTCTCATGAAGTGATAATATCAGAGCCTGACTGCAAGGATAAAGAAGGCTTTGATATGCTAAGGTCAGAAGCTGACAGTCTGGGTCAGGACTTCTCTTATAAAATAATAGGAAGAGTTGTTCTAGAAGATGTTAAGGACGGCAAGAAAGTAATAGTTAAAAAAGGGGAGTTGATTGATTGGCCCAAGGCAGCTGAGATTATTGAAAGAAACGTTGAAACAATAAAAGTTCGCTCACCCATAACCTGTAAGTGTAAGAGAGGTATTTGCCAAAAATGCTATGGCTGGGATTTGGGCACTAATAAACTGGTTGAGTTGGGAGAAGCTGTTGGTGTTGTTGCGGCTCAGGCAATTGGAGAGCCAGGAACTCAACTTACAATGAGAACTTTTCATACTGGAGGAGTAGCAGGGGGCTCAGGAGATATTACAATGGGTCTTCCAAGGGTGCAGGAGATTTTTGAAGCCAGAATTCCTGGAGGCAAGGCTGAGATTTCTAAAGTAGAAGGAAAAATCGTTGATATTACTCCGGACAGAATTGTGAAAATAAAAACTAAAGATAAAAAAGATCTTGTTGAATACAAGCTTGCGGAAAAAACAGCTATCTTGGTTGAGAAGGACCAAAATATTGAAAAGGGAACTCAGCTTTCGGAGGGAAATTTAGATCTAAAAGAAGTTTTCAAAACAAGAGGCAAAGAAGAAACCCAGAAATATATTTTAAGGGAAATACAGAATATTTATGTTTCCCAAGGAGCAGTTATTCATGACAAACATGTTGAGGTTATAGGCAGGCAGATGTTTTCCAGGGTTAAAATTAAAGAGCCAGGAGACAGTATTTTCTCTATCGGGGAAATTGTTGAAAGAGCTTATCTTTTAGAAGAGAACGAAAGGCTTAAAAAAGAAGGAAAGAAAGAAGCTAAAGCAGCAGGCGTCCTGCTGGGAATATCCAGGGTTTCTCTAACAACAGACTCTTTCTTGTCTGCTGCATCTTTTCAAGAGACATCCAGAGTTTTAATCAGAGCTTCTCTGGAAGGAAAGGAAGACAAGTTAAGAGGATTGAAAGAAAATGTTATTATCGGCAAGTTAATACCAGCTGGAACAGGGTTTAAAAAATAGAACGAAGCTAATTATTTTTAAAAGCAGGGTTTTTAAGGGCCCTGTTTTTTTAGATAAGTTTGAATATAAATAGGTGTATTCTATAGTGTATTCCATGGTGTATTCCATGGAAGATATTTATCCACCCTTGAATTATTGACACTGTTTTTCGTAAATAGGATAATAATATAATATATGGATGAATTAGACAAGGAAAATTACATATCTTTGCATGAGGCTGTAAAACACTGCAATTACTCTCATGAGTATCTTCGTTTGCGCGCCAGAAAAGGAAAATTAAAAGCAGAAAAAATAGGCAGGAACTGGGTTACTAAAAAGGAATGGCTGGTAGATTATGTTGCTAAGGTGGAAGAGTATAAAAATGAGCTGGAAAATAAAGATTCTGTTAAAACACCGGTTCGCGTAGAAATACCTGTTTTTGTAAAAGAACCAGCTAAAGTTTCTTTAAAACCGCAACTTCAATTTGCAGCAATTTTTCTTTTTACAACTGTTTTAATTTCCAGCCTTTGGTTTTTTGGAAATGTAAAAGAGGAAATTTCTAAAGCAGATTATTTGGCTACAGTCTATGGAACAGCCGATGTTTTTGGAGAGTTTTTAGAATGGCTTTCAGTTGGAGATAAATATTCTGCAGCAGATAATTATCTTGAAGAAAAGTATGCTTTGTTTGGAGAATTTATATTAAACTACTGGGATTTTGGTTCTGATAAACTAGAGCCCGATCAAACCCTAGCTATAGATACCAAAAACTATGATAAAAAGATACAAGAACTAGAAAAAAACATAGAATTATTAAAAGAACAAGGAATAAATATCTCAGGAGATAATATGTTTGTCCAAGGCCCTCCTGGCCCTCAAGGTCCTGCAGGCGTCCCTGGCGAGAAGGGTGAAAAGGGCGAGAAAGGAGATGCAGGATCTCAAGGACCCAGAAGTTATACAGGAACAGGAGGAGGAGGCTACAACGTAGTATATGCATCAGCTCCCAGCCAAGTTAACTTCTCAGGAAACTTCAATCAACTAAACATTAACCACAGCAAGCTCACAATATCTTCTTCAG
>CAZNBW010000020.1:0-8341 GCA_964571585.1 uncultured Candidatus Saccharibacteria bacterium
TTTTGATTTTTTAAATCTCCCCTTCTAACTCAATCGCCTCATCAATATCAATTCCTAACTCTTCTACAATCTCCAAAACCCGTTCTGCAGTATCCTCATCTAAATCATATTCCTGCATAATTTCAAAAACTTCTTTTTCTAATTCTGAATTTAAAAATTCCATGTTTGACTTTTCCCGACGTCGCACATCGGAAGTTTACATGAGACCTTATCTATTTGCTAATAGATAGCAAAGATTATAAGGTTCTCTTCGAACTCAAAAGCGTGGTTCGAGTCCTATAAGGGCATGACAATATTTTTCTCGAATTTTTCAAAAATACGAGGGATTTCGATCTCTCGAACCTCTCACAGGCCTGCTCCGAGGCACGGACGATGTTAGAACCTGTTTGATAAATATCCCTTCTTAATTTTTGTCTAAACTCAACCAGTTTAACATAATTCGGGATAACTCTCTTTGATGTTCACTAAACCCGTGATCTGCTTCCTTAATGATTTTATATCTAAACTCCGGTTTTTGTTCTTTTAAAATCTCTACGATTCTAGGCACATTACCCCAAGCATATTTATCTTCACTTCCATAAACAACTAAAGTGGGTTTGTTAATAGATTTAAAATGACGAAAAAGCGGTTTTTTAGAAAGCTTTATACTCTTTATTACTTCTAAAAACGGAAAGCAATTATAATCTCCATCGGGATTGGCAATATCATAAAATCCTATATGGGAAAAAATGTTGTCTGGCAAAAATTCTTTTATAATTTCTTCTCCTTTTTTCTTTTTTATTTTCTCTTTAGATTCTTTTAAGAGTTTAAAGAATTTCTTTTTGCCAAGAATATCATAATAAATACCTGTATCATCACCACCACCTAAAAGGACATATTTAGAAACCTTGTTTTTTGGTTTGTAATAATCATAAACACAAATCTTATTTGCGCCAGTAGATTCTCCAATTAAATAAAATTTCTTATATCCTAATTTTTCTAAATAGTTTATTGCCCCATCTATATCTTTAATGCAGTCTTTAATCTTCTCGTAAGCCATTCCAAAACGTTTTCTTTCTTCTTTTCCTTTTTTTATTACATCTAATTTTTTAATTAAATGTGCTCCGCGATTATTAAAAAGCAAGAAGGAAATACCTTTTTTATTTAAAGCTTCTACTTGCTCGTCTCGTCTATCATCATTATAAAACACAGAGCTACTACCATTTCCGTGCAGATGAATAGCCACCTTTTTACTCCGCAATGATTCATACAATAAGCCCGGTAAAATAAGGCCGTCTTCAGTTTTTATTTGAACTAATTTAGGACTATTTTTCATATTATTTATTTATATAATTCTTTAAATAATTTATTAAATCTTCTTCCTTCTCAAATATCTGGTCTAGGGGAATCTTAATCATCGGATTTAGCCTAGATCCTATAAAAGAAGCTCTAATATCGGTTTGAAGCCCTACTAACAACTTATTGTCATTCTTATTAGAATAAGCTATTCCTAGCTCAACACACGCTCCCTCATCTGGAACTCTACCGTCTAACACAATAAAAAATACATCTGATTCTACTATTTTATCTCTATCTAACCCAAACATCTTTCTTCTTTTTTCTTCTTTAGTCATTCCTTCTAAATTTTCTATTCCATCTCTTTGAGGTAAAAAAACTTTGAATCCTAAAAATTCTAATCTCTCTGTTAAATTAAGATTAAAATCTTTTTCTGCTTTACTAAATAATGGTCCTGCAAAATATATTTTCATATTATTTAATCCTAACAAAAAACCGCCCTTTTGGCGATAAAAGTTCTAACCGTCCTGTTTGGGGTATTGAATTTAAGTTCAAAAAATGGCTGCTCCGGCGGTAGGACTCGAACCTACAACCCACTCCTTAACAGGGAGTCGCTCTACCATTGAGCTACGCCGGAATATCTTAATATTATATCCTATTTTTTACCAAAAATCAATATCCTTCTAGTTTCTTTAATTTTTCATGTTCTCTAATCTTTTCCAAAGCTTTAGCCTCTATTTGACGAATTCTTTCACGCGTAACACCAAACTCCTGACCTACTTCCTCTAGGGTATGGGTTATGCCGTCATTTAATCCAAATCTCATAGAAAGTATCTTTTGCTCCCTGCTGCTTAAATCAACCAATATCTCATTTAACCTTTCTCTTAAAAGAGCTCTAGCTGCCTGCACAGACGGGGGAGCTGACTTTTCATCCTCTATAAATTCTGCTAATACGCTGTCATCGTCATCATCTCCTACCGGGGTTTCTAAAGAAACTGTTTCCTGGGAAATTTTCATAATATGATGAACCTTAGAAACCTCCAAGCCCATCTCAGCTGCAATCTCTTCTGCTAAAGGCTCCCTGCCCAAATCCTGAAGCAACCTTCTTCTTACTTTAGTATACTTGGCAATTGTTTCTACCATGTGAACAGGAATACGAATAGTTCTTGCCTGGTCTGCCAAAGCCCTAGTTACTGCCTGCCTAATCCACCATGTAGCATAAGTAGAAAACTTATACCCCTTTCTCCAATCAAACTTCTCTACTGCTCTTCTTAGACCAATATTGCCTTCTTGGATTAAATCAAGCATAGTTAAATTAGGAGATTTGCCCACATAACGCTTGGCAATAGAAACAACCAGACGCAAATTAGCTCTCATTAATTTATTCATTGCTTCTTTGTCTCCTTCCTCAATCTTTCTTGCCAATTCCTTTTCCTGTTCTGCTGTAAGAAAGGCAACCTTTCCTATTTCTTTTAAATAAAGCTGGATGGGATCTATTTTTGTAACTTTACCCGTGTCTTTTGCTTTTACATCATCTGTTTTCAAAAACTCTCTTGATTCTTTAATCTCTACCCCTTCTTTCTCGAGCTGATCTAAAAGATCTTCCAAGCTATTAATATCTTTTTCAACATTAGGAAAAGAATATAAAATCTCAGAAGTAGTAACAAAACCTCTTGGTTTAACCTTTCTAAAAAGCTCTTCTATCTTTTCTTCAGTAAAAATCTTTTTTCTGTAAGTTCTTTTTTTAACCTTTTTCTTGGGATTTGACGTATTTTTCTTCTTAACAACTTTTTTCTTGGGCTTAGCTGCCTTTTTCTTTTTTGTTATTTTCTTCATGATGTTTGAGTTTCCAAATCATTCTTTGATTTAGAATAATGACAAAACTTTTCAACAAGCTCTTGAACCTTTTCAGAATCCTTTACTTGTTCAGCTACACGTAAATCTCTGCATATCTCAGTCAGCTTACTCTTTAGGACTAAAGATTTAATTTCTTTAAAACAGCAGTTAAGCTCTTCTTGCGGATCTGTTTCCTCTTCTTCTGTTTCGGCTATTAAAGAAAGATAGTTTACTTTATTCTCCAAATCACTGTTTAGCTTTGTCTTATTTTTAAGATAATCAATAATACTTACTGTTTCTAAAGAGAAAAGACTTAAATCCTCCTGCTTAATTAAACTAACATTCTCGGGAAGTTTAACCAAAAGAGACAACAATCTCTCTTCTAAAAGCTCTTTTCTTGTTTTCTGGGGCTTTTCTTTTTTCTCCTCAGTGACAACTTCCTCTCTTGCCAAACTAGTCTTTGAGAGCTCTTCTAAAATATCTTCTTCTCTTACCAAAAGAGCTTGAGCTAAATCTTTTATCCAAACATTCTGCTCTATTTTATTAGATATTCTCTTAATAACAGGCAGAAGAATCTTAGATATTCCTCTTTTACCTTCTATGGTATCCTTATCAAACTTTGAAAGAGTATTCTCAAAATAGAAATCATGAATAGTTTTAGCCTTTTTGATAAACTCTTCAAGCTTTCCTTGTTCGGCAACATCTGCAGGATCCTTGCCCTCTGGCATAGTTATGATCTTAATATTGAAGCCTTCTGCTTGAGCCAAATCAATTCCCCTCTTAGTAGCAGAATCACCAGCTAGATCCATGTCAAAAGCAGTATAAAGGTTGTCTGAGTAGCGTTTTAATATTCTTAGCTGAAAAGAAGTTAAAGCAGTTCCAGACGTTGCCACTACATTTTCAAGGCCCTGCTGAGAAGACATAATCACATCCATATACCCTTCAACCAATATACAGGCGTTATTCTTTCTTACGGCTATTCCCGCCTTATTCAAGCCGTACAAAATCCTGCTCTTGTCATAAAGCAAAGTAGCAGGACTATTAATATATTTTGCTGTTTCTTCTTTTTTAAGGGTTCTCCCCCCAAAACCTATAGGCTGAGAGCTCAGATTAAAGATAGGGAATATGATTCTAGCTTTAAATCTATCATAATAACGGCCGTTAGACGACTTCAGGCTAAGACCTGCCTTCTCTATATCCTCTGACTTGTATCCTTCGCCTATTAAGAAATTAGTCAGTCCGTCCCAAACATCTGGAGCATAGCCTATTCTCCATTCTTTAATTGTTTCTTCTTTAACTCCTCTATTTAAAAGATATTCTTTGGATTTTTGGCCAGCAGAACTTTCTAGCTGCTTTTCAAAAAACTTGCAGGCTAGTTCTGTAATCTCGTAAAGCTTCTGCCTTTGGCTTTTTACTTTGGGATCTTCTCTTTTTAATTCAACTCCTGCTTTTTGAGCTAGTATTCTTAAAGCATCGCCAAACTCCACCCCTTCTATTTTCATTACAAACTTAAATATGTCGCCTCCTTCAGAACAACTACCAAAACAGTGCCAGATCTGGCGAGAAGGAGAAACAAAAAAGGAAGGTTTCTTCTCATTATGAAAAGGACACACAGCCCTATAGTTTACACCTGCTTTGTGCAATTTAATATAGCTGCCTACTACATCTACAATATCCAGTCTATTCTTGATTTCCTCTATCTGCGAGCTTAGCATGATTTTTATTTTAACACTGCCATATTATCATAAACAAAAATCAAAAGCAATTTGCGGAGGGGGTGGGATTCGAACCCACGATACCTTTCGGCATATCTGCTCTCCAAGCAGACGCACTAGACCACTATGCGACCCCTCCAGATATCTTGTGTGAAGCTCGGTTTCACACAAAATTATTTTGGCAAATCAGCTATTATTTTAGATATCGTAGGATAACGAACCAGAAACTTGTAGTTAAAAATCTTCATTATTGTTAGAAAATCTGCAACTTCTTCTCTTAAAGATTCGGGCCCCGTAAAAATCTCTCCCAGCTCTTCAATCAAAGCTTTTGAATAATTGTGTAGAACATCATAATCCGCTTTTTTCTTAAGCCATTCTATTATTTTAGAAAACTCTTTTTTATCCAGCCAGATACCATGACAAACATTACAAACATCAATAATAACACCTGAATCTCCATAATATACTTCATAAAGAGGCACCCTGCAGCTGGGGCATATCCTTCTGCTCCCTCTTGATATCTTAAAATCCTTTTTATCTTTCCACAAATCAATATCTAGCCATTTTAGGTCTTTATCTTTATCATCTTTTGCCCATCTTAATTCATCCCTGTCAAACCAAATTCCTAAACAAATAGGGCAGTAGTCAATTTCTACATTATGAAATATCTCTTTTTCCAGTTTAACTTTTTTACATATTGGACAATTCATATTTTCATTCCTCTTAAAGCTTTTATACGTTCTCCTACTGGCGGATGAGTCATAAATATTTTTGTAAGCCAGCTTTGATTCTGCTTTCCCTTAAAGGGCGAATATATATACAAATGAGCTGTGGAGTTGGAAGCTGCCTTCATTGGTGTTGGATCTTTTGATATTTTTTCCAAAGCAGACGCCAATCCTTCTGGATACCTGGTTAACAAAGCTCCTGAGGCATCTGCCAAAAACTCTCTTTTCCTGGATATGGCTAATTTAATCAAAGTAGCAAAAATAGGAGCTAAAACAGCCAAAGCTAAGGCTACTAGAAACATAATTGATCCCGCCTGGTTATTCCTGTTGCCTCTTCTGCCAAACCCTCCCCAAAAGGAAATACGGAAGAAGAAGTCAACTAATAGAACAACTATACCAGCTAGTATAACAACGATTGTCTGCAAAAGAGCATCTCTATTACCAATATGGGATAATTCATGAGCTACTACTCCTTCTAACTCTGACCTGTCTAAACAGTTTAACAACCCTTGGGTTACGGCTACTGCAGCGTGCGAAGGATTACGGCCTGTAGCAAAAGCATTAGGCTGTGCCTCTTGAATAATATATATTTTAGGAAAAGGCAGTCCTGCTGTAATGCAAAGATTTTCAACTATGCGAAAAAGCTCTGGGTTGTCTTTTTTTTCTAACGGTTTTGCTCTGGCAATTGCTAAAACAATCTTGTCTGAATACCAATAAGAGAAAAAGCTGGTTAAAACACTCCAGACAACAGCTATTACCAGAATAAAGTAACTGTCTAAAAAATAGGAAATAATCCAGCCAATTAGTATTATAAATAAGAGAAAACCTCCTAAATATATCCAAGTCTTTCTAGTATTGGATTCTGCGTGAGTATATAGCGTAGCCATTAGAACTTAACTTCTGGCGCTTTTTTAGCAGCTTCTTCTTCCAATTCAAAGAAATCAGCTTTCTTAAATCCAAACATAGAAGCTACAACATTAGCTGGAAAGCTTTCTATCTTGGTATTCATATCTCTTACGTTGCCGTTATAGAATCTTCTTGCTGCCTGTATTTTATTCTCTGTATCTGCAAGTTCTCTTTGAAGATCAAGAAAGTTGCCAGATGCTTTTAAATCAGGATAGTTCTCAGCTACTGCAAACAATGTCTTTAAAGTTGCAGAAAGTGCATTCTCAGCCTCTGACGCTTCTTTAGGGCCTTGAGCTGCCATTGCTCTTGTCCTGGCCAAGGTAACCTTTTCAAGAAGTTCTTTCTCATGAGAAGCGTAACCCTTTACAGCATTTACCACGTTGGGAATTAGGTCATACCTTCTCTTCAGCTGGACATCTATATCAGACCAGGCCTCTTTAGTTCTATTGCGCAAAGCAATAAAACGGTTATAGGTTAGTATAAGCCAGAGGACTAAAACGCCCAATACAGCTAAAACAACTATTATAATTGTCATCATATATTCTTTAATTGATTATTTATTAAAATGGAGTAATCTCTTTCCAAGTAGGAAGAGGCATTGCGCCCAATAATATCTCCTGCCTAGTATCTGTTCTACCACCGCTGTCTATTACAGTCAACTCTATGACAATTCCTGTAGTTTGTACTTGAGGAATATTTATCTGGGAAGTACTCCCAGCGTTAGACCCGTCAACAGTCCATGTCCAGTTATTAACAACAGCGTTGGATCCAAAAGAAATCTCTGAAGCAACACTGGTATCTCTTAAATAAAGTGTGTCTCCTTGAACTAGTGATATGTTGCCAGAATCAGTACAAGCATACCAATTAATATTATCTAAAGAACACTCAAAGCTGGCTACAATATCTCTTAACACTGTAACTGTCTTTATATCTTCATCAAAACCACCCATTAAATCCTCGACGTACAGCTTAACATTCCAATTACCCCTAGTAGAACCAAAAGTAGTACTGCATAAATTGGGGCTAGGAGGAGGAGAACAAGAAGAGAATAAAGAATATCCTAAACCATCTGTTAAATCATCCTGATGCCATTCTGAAAGAACAATTTGATCATTCCCGTCTGGATCTGTTGAATTGTTTACTAAACATAAAGTATCTCCTCTGTATACTTTGCAAGAAGCAATAGGATTGCTGCTGCAATCTTCGCAACTAAAACTAGCTATTGGAACCGCGTTAAGGGTCAAATCTGTTATTACCTTATAATCAGCCGCTCCTCCTGTGTCTAGATTATTCAAGCTTGTCCAACCAATAACAACATTATCTCCCCAGGCCCACTTTCTAAACTCTGAAGGTATTGGAGTATTATCAACATAACTGCCGTAAAAAACATCTGAACCGTCAAACTTTAGCCAGCCGTCCCAGCCGCCTCTTTCGCCATTGGATTTTAATGTTCCGCTGCAACCGGCCTGAAAAACAGAACAGGCTCTTGCCCAGCCGTGAATATCGTTTGTTGTGGATTCTATAAATGCCTGGCAAGAAGTTGCCCCGGGGCCTACAAAATGATCGCATCCTGAAACACTAGCTGGCTCAAAACTAATCCAGCCAATATTATCTGACCAAGCATAACCAGAAAACAATAAACTGACGGGATCAATGTCAACTCCATAGTCCGCAGAAGGAGTAGTCGCATTATCTCCTCCGCAAGATACATCAACATACCCATTTAAATCGCTATCACAATTCTCGCAGCTAAAACTCATCCAACCAACATTATCTGGCCAAGCCCAACCCTAAACATTGTGATGCCGACAGCCTGGACACACTACATTTCCTACGCTTTCTATGTAGCTTTATATTCTAACATGAGCTGAATCACACTCCTCG
>CAZNBW010000021.1:0-8268 GCA_964571585.1 uncultured Candidatus Saccharibacteria bacterium
TTTACGAAGGGGAGAAAAGAAAATATTCTTTCTCCCTTTTATTTTGGTATTGACAATGAAGTTGGATTTTGATAACATAAAATCATAGGAATGTAAATGAAATGGTGTCCGTGTGAACGGACCTATTTTTTTAAATATATGGATTTCAAAAATTTTACTTCAGCTATGGCGCAAATAGCTGATGAAAAAGGCATCTCTTCAGAAAAAGTAATTGAGAGCATAGAAACTGCTTTAGCTGCTGCCTATAAAAAGGATTATGGTAAAAAGGGGCAGATTGTTAAAGCTAAGCTTAACCCCAATACAGGGGATGTTAAGTTTTGGCAGGTAAAGCTTGTAGTTGACGAAAGTATGCTTTATACAGAAGAAGAGCTGGAAAGAATGAAATCCGCCTCTGCTGAAGCTGCGGCGGACAGGGAAGAAAAATCCGATGAAGATGAAAAGATTAGGTTTAACGAAGAAAAACATATAATGCTAGAGGAGGCCAAGAAAAAGAAAAAAACTATTAAAGCAAGGGAGGAGCTGGAAATTCCTTTAGTTCCTAAAAAAGACTACGGCAGGATTGCAGCCCAGACAGCGAAACAGGTTATTCTGCAGAAAATAAGGGAGGCAGAAAGGGAAACAATCTTTTCTGAATATAAGTCAAAAGAGGGAGAGATTGTTTCAGGTATTGTGCAGAGAATTGAAGGAAGGAATATCTTTGTAGATATTGGTAAAACCTTGGCTATTATGCCAAAAGAAGAGCAGATCTATGGTGAGTTTTACAGACCAGGCCAAAGATTAAAGTTCTATCTTTTAAAAGTGGAAGAAACTTCTAAGGGGCCTGCAGTATTTCTTTCTCGAGCTTATCCTAAGTTTGTTTCAAAACTTTTTGAATTAGAAGTGCCTGAAATTTCCCAAGGCCAGGTTGTTATTAGGTCAATCGCCAGAGAAGCAGGCTCCAGGTCAAAAGTGGCCTTAGAGTCAGAAGCTGAAGGAGTAGACCCTATTGGCTCTGCTGTGGGGCAGAGAGGAGCCAGAGTTATGGCAGTGATTAATGAGCTTGGAGGAGAAAAGATAGATATTGTTGAGTACTCGGAAAAAACAGAAGATTTTATAGCCAATGCCTTGTCTCCAGCTAAAGTTATTGAAGTTAAGCTGGAAGCTAAAAACAAAGCTTTATGTATTGTTGAAGAAGATCAGCTTTCTTTGGCTATTGGAAAAGACGGTCAGAACGTAAGACTGGCAGCTAAGCTTACCGGTTGGAAAATAGATGTAAGAACAGAAGGCCAAACAGAGTCTAAAGCAAAAGCAGAACCAGAACCCGCCGTCGCTGAAGTTGTGGCAGGCAAGGAAGAAAAGCCCAAAGAAAAATCTACTACCAAAGAAAAAAAAGATAAAAAAGAAGAGAAAAGTAATCAGGAGACAAAAGAGAAATAATCTTTTGTTTCTTTTAATATATGTTATACGTACCAATTATCGTATCTGTGCTAACCATTATTTTCGTTCTTTTTTTAATCCAGCAGATTAGGCAAAAAGAGACAGGAGATGAAAAAATGGTTGAGATTGCCAAAGCAGTAAGAGAGGGAGCTGTTTCTTATTTAAAAAGGCAGTCAAAGGCAGTGGGAATAGTGTCTTTTTTCCTGTTTTTGATTCTATGGTTGGTTTTTGACATAACAACAGCTTTAGCCTTTTTAATAGGAGCTGTATTATCAGGAGTTTCCGGATTTATCGGAATGATGATATCTACTACAGCCAATCTAAAAGTAGCCCAATCAGCTAAAAAGGGATTAAAAGGAGCTTTAGATATTTCCTTTAAAGGAGGACTAATAACAGGGCTTTTAGTTGTGGCATTAGGCCTTTTGGCAGTAGCTGGTTTTTATATCTTAACCAAAGATCTGAAAGCTTTGGTTGCTTTAGGCTTTGGAGGAAGTTTAATCTCTGTTTTTGCTAGAATAGGAGGAGGTATTTATACTAAAGCTGCAGACGTAGGAGCTGACTTAGTAGGCAAGGTTGAACAGGGCATTCCGGAGGACGATCCTAGAAACCCTGCTGTAATTGCAGACCAGGTTGGAGACAATGTTGGAGACTGCGCTGGTATGGCAGCAGACATATTTGAAACCTATACAGTAACAATTATTGCTACAATGATTCTAGGCTCTTTATTATTCCCTGGAAAACCAGAATACATTCTTTTACCTCTTTTCTTAGGAGCCTTGTCTATAATATCTTCTATTATCGGAAGCTTTTTTGTCCGCTTGGGAAAGAGCAATAAGATCATGTCCGCTTTGTATAAAGGGATAATAGCTGCTGGAATCATTTCAGCTGTTGGCTTTTATCCTTTAATAAGCCGTTTTATGCCAGAGAACCAGATAAATCTTTATCTTTCTTCTTTAATAGGATTGGTTGTAGCCTTTGGCATGTTTATTATCACAGAATATTATACATCTAAAAAATACAAACCTGTAAGATCTTTGGCAGAGGCTTCAAAAACAGGCCATGCCACTAATGTTATAGCAGGCCTTGCTATCGGCATGCAGTCAACTGCTCTGCCCATTATCTTAATATCTGCTGCTATTGTTATGAGTTTTTGGCTGGCTGGCATATATGGAGTAGCTCTATCTGCAGTAGCCATGCTTTCTTTGGCTGGAATAGTTGTCGGAGTAGATGCCTATGGCCCCATTACAGACAATGCCGGCGGAATTGCTGAAATGGCAGGGCTTTCTTCTGAGGTAAGAGAAGTAACAGATGCTTTAGATTCTGTTGGCAATACTACCAAGGCAGTTACGAAAGGATATGCTATTGCTTCAGCTGGTTTAGCTGCTTTGGTTTTGTTTTCGGCCTTTTCTCAAGAATTAATAGATCATGGGTTTATTGCTAAATTTGCTTTGGGCGATTCTAAGGTAATAGCCGGGCTGTTTATTGGAGGCCTTCTTCCTTATTTGTTTGCTTCTTTGGCAATGTCTTCTGTTGGTAAAGCTGCAGCAGCTGTTGTAGAAGAAGTAAGAAGACAGTTTAGGGAAATATCAGGTTTAATGCAGGGGACAGCTAAGGCTGACTACAGCAGGTGCGTTGATATTGTTGCCAAAGCTGCTATTAGGCAGATGATAGTGCCTGCTTTAATACCGATTGCTTTTCCTATCCTGGTCGGCTTTATTCTAGGGCCCGAAGCATTAGGAGGGCTTTTGATTGGAAGTATTGTTACAGGGCTTTTTGTAGCTATTTCTATGACAACAGGAGGAGCTGCCTGGGATAATGCTAAAAAGTATATAGAAGAGGGTAATTTAGGAGGAAAGGGTTCTATCGCCCACCAGGCTGCTGTGACTGGAGATACGGTAGGAGATCCCTATAAAGATACAGCAGGCCCTGCTATTAACCCAATGATAAAAGTATTGAATATTGTAGCTTTACTATTAGTTGCATTTTTAGTTTAACATGGAAGTACAAATTAAAGATCTGGAAAAATCTCAAAAACAAATAGAAGTTCAAATTACAAAAGAGGAGTTTGATGTTTTTATTGATAAGGCATATAAGAAGGCAGGGGCTAATATGGAAATAAAAGGCTTTAGAAAAGGAAATGTTCCAAGAAATATTATTGAAGAGCATATCGGGAAAGAAGGAATACTGGTTGAGGCAGGAGATATAGCTGTGCAGGAAACTTATAGGAAAGCTGTTTTAGAGAATAAGCTGGAGCCGATAACTCCGCCTGAGGTTAGGATTAAAAAGATTGCCATTGGTTCTTCCTTAATATATGAAGCCAACTTTTCTGTCCTGCCTAAAATTGACTTGCCAGACTACAAGAAGATGGCAAAGAAGATTAAAAGAGAAAAAGTAAAAGTTAATGACCAGGAAGTAGAAGGTACTTTAAAGTGGATTCAAAGAAGCAGGGCTAAGTTTACAGCCAAAACAGAGCCTGCTCAAAAAGGGGATTTTGTTGAAATAGAGTATTCTTCTCCCGATATTCCAGAAATAAGCAAGGAAAGTATGAAAAAAGACGCCTTTATACTCGGTGAAGGCCACTTTATACCAGGGTTTGAAGATATTCTGGTGGGAATGAAAGCCCCAGAAGAGAAAAAGAATATTAAGATAAATATTCCCAAAGATCATTCATTTAAAAAGATAGCAGGGCGTGAAGTAAGCTTTGATATTAAGCTTAACTCTGTCCAGAATGTGGAGTTTCCTGAAATCACAGATGAGTTTGCTAAAAATGTTGGCAGCTTTGAAAACTTAGAAGGATTGAAAAAGAACATTAAACAGGGAATCTTACAGGAGAAAGAAACAGCTGAGAAACAAAAAACAAGAAACGAGTTTTTAAAAAAGATTGCTGATAATTCTAAGCTTTACGTACCAGATGTTTTAGTTGAAAGAGAGGCAGAACAGATGATAGATAAATTTAAGCAGGACGTAAGCTCCAGATTAAACATTTCTTTTGAAGAATATTTAAAAAAGATGAATAAAACAGAACAAGATATTAAAAAGATGTTTCTGCCTCAGACCAAAGACAAGGTAAGAAGATTTTTAGTTCTAAAAGAGATAGGGAAAAAGGAGAATGTAGATGTTTCAGAACAGGAAGTAAAAGAAGAAATGGATAAAATATCAAAGCATTGTGCTGATCAAAAAGAAGTAGGCGTTGACCCTTCTCAATTAAAGGATTATACTAGAGAAGTAATAAGAACAGAGAAAATATTCCGATTATTAGAAAACCTAATAACTGCATAAAAACTTATGAATCTAGTTCCAACAGTTTTAGAAAAAACAAAATATGGAGAAAGAGCTTACGATATTTATTCCAGGCTCTTAAAGGATAGAATTGTATTCTTAACAGGAATAATTAATGATAACGTGGCAAATTTAGTTATTGCCCAGATGTTGTTTTTAGCTAGTCAGGATCCTAAGAAGGACATTAATCTATACATCAATACTCCAGGAGGATCTGTCACTTCTGGATTGGCAGTGTATGACACGATGCAGTATGTTAAATGTCCGGTTGCCACAATTTGTTTTGGTCTGGCAGGCTCTATGGGAGCAGTGCTATTAGCTGCAGGAGAAAGGGGTAAGCGTTTTGCTTTGCCTAACGCTGAGGTCATGCTTCATCAGGTAGCAGGCGGAGCTCAAGGACAGGCAGTAGAAATTGAAATTACAGCCAAACAGATTATTAAAATCAAGAACAAGCTTAACCAAATAATATCTTCTCATACAGGCCAGTCTTTAGCAAAAGTAGAAAAAGATACAGACAGAGATTTCTATTTAACAGCTGAAGAAGCCAAGGATTACGGGATAATAGACCAGGTTATTGAATCAAAAGAAGTTATAAACAAGAATTAATTCGGTACACTGGAAAAAGTTTCTATTATCCAAGATTTGTTTTGAATAAGCCATATTAGGCCCTTAAAAGATAAAATAACAGCACCTATTATTAAGACAGAAACAATTATTTTAACGTATAATTGTTCGTCTTTGAAGTCTTTTCCTTTTATTATCTCTATAACTATCAAAATCAAGGGAATTAAGGCAAATATGAAATAAGGGATTAATTCATAGCTTAGTTTCTGGAATAGAAAAGGGTTAACCAGATATTCTGAAACAGTCAAAGAAAGAAATATGACGAAAGAGAAGGCAATTGCCAAAAGATTTCTTTCTAACAGAAAGTTGGAAATAATCATCATTAGTATTGCGAAAAGCACATAGATTATAGCGTAAAGGATATAGGCGTTTGTGTCTGACGGCATATAAGAAGTAACAAGTTCAGGAATTGTTAAGAAAAATACCTTATTCAAATAATAAAGAATAGTTGGTGTCCCATATTTTTCTAAGCTTTCTATCAAAGAAAGAATAAATACCACAGGGTAGGCAAACATCAAAAAGCCCATGGCTGTGGTAATGTGGGAAAGAAGTTTCAGACTTTTTGAAACCTTGAATCTTTCTATTATAACTTCTGTTTCTGTTTCCATGTGTGTATTTTAGCATAGTTTTGACATTTATGGAATTATTTGCTATTATTGATATATAATTTATTTATTAAATCTTAGAATTTGGATTAGTTCTTAGTAAAAACTTAATAACTATGAATAACCAAAATCTAGAGCGAGAATATGTGGCAGATAGCTATAATTTTAGTAGGCGTTCTTGCTTTAAGTCTTGGTGCGATTTTGGGTTATTTTGCCCGACAATCAATAGCCAGAAAAAAAGCAGACACAATAGAGACAACTCTTCAAAAAAGAATTGCACAGGTCAAGAAAGAGGCAGATGATATATTCTTTAGAGCCAAAGAAAAAGCAAATCAGTTCATTGATAAAACTAAAAAAGATGTTGCAGCTCAAAGGCAGGAAATATTTAAAACAGAAAAGCTCCTGCTTAGGAAAGAAAATATCTTAACAGAGAAATCAGCGTCTTTAGGGGAAAAAGAAAAGGACCTGGAATTAAAGATTGAAAAGCTGAAGCAAATTAAATCTAATTTGGATGAGTTAAAACAAAAAGCCATTGATAATCTAGAAAAGATGTCAGGCTTTTCAAAAGATCAGGCGAAGAAAGAGCTTTTATTGAATCTAGAAGCTGAATATCAAAGAGAGTTGATGGATAGGATGAGGAAAATGGAAGAAGAAGGAACAGAGAAATACGAGAAGAAGGCCAAAGAGATTCTAGCTTTGGCAATTCAAAAATATGGGCTTTCGCAGGCCCAAGAAATTACCACCACAACAGTAAGCATTCCTAACGAGGATATTAAAGGAAGAATTATTGGCAAGGAGGGAAGGAATATAAGGGTTTTAGAAAAGCTTACCGGGGTGGAAATAATTGTTGATGAAACGCCAGAAGTAGTGGTTATTTCCGGGTTTGATCCCATAAGGAGACAGATTGCTAAGGTTTCTTTGGAAAGATTAGTTGAAGATGGCAGGATCCAGCCAGCTCGTATTGAAGAAACAGTTAAAAAAGTAGAGACAGAAATTGTCAACCAGATGAAAGAGGCAGGAGAAAAGGTTGTTTATGATACAGGAGTGATAGGGCTAGATCCTAAAATAATTCAACTTTTGGGAAGATTAAGATTCAGAACAAGCTACGGCCAGAATGTTTTACTTCATTCGGTAGAGGTTTCCCATCTAGCAGCTACTTTAGCAGCGGAGTTGGGAGCCAACGTATCTGTTGCCAAAAAAGCAGGACTGCTTCACGATATTGGTAAAGCAGTTGATCATCAAATACAAGGATCTCATACTGATATTGGCATTAAGATTCTAGACAAGTTCAGAGTAGAAAAAGAAGTAATAGACGCAATGAAAGCTCACCATGAAGAATACCCGACAGAAAGCCTAGAGGCTATAATAGTACAGGTGGCAGATCAGATTTCTGGAGCCAGGCCAGGAGCCAGAAAAGACACGGTTGAAAACTATCTAAAAAGACTAGAGGAGCTAGAAGGCATAGCAGCCTCTTTTCCAGGAGTTGAAAAAGCCTATGCTATTCAGGCAGGTAGAGAAATCAGGGTTTTTGTAAGACCAGAGGAAATAGATGACTTAGGAGCTAAAAAGATAGCTAGAGAAGTGGCTAATAGAATTCAAGAAGAATTAAGATATCCTGGAGAGATAAAGGTAACAGTTATTAGAGAGAATAGAGTCATTGAGTACGCTAGATAACGTTTACTATTTAAAAACAGCCCCGATGTTTATCGGGGCTGTTTTCTGTATACTACTTTATGCCATTTTTTATCTCTGTATAAGTCCTGAAATATTATTCCGCTGGCAAAACCCATAATAGACAATGGCACAATATTTATTACTCCTAAAATATATGCTCCTATCATTAATAGCATTGGCCAGAGCCAATGATGTAGTTGGATCTCCCAATCTTTCAAACTTAATTTGAGAGATTTTACCCTTCCAGTTTTCATATACTTTTTAACGAATATCTCTGTGGCAAAGAATCCAATAACAGCCCAAAAAGCAAAAATAATAGACAGCCAGGCAGAAATAACCAATCCCAGTCCTGGAAATACAAACTTCTTAACCTTCTTAACCTTTTTCTTATTCATATATATATTATATCATTATATCTATAAATACACCTGTGGATTACTGGAGCGGGTGAGGGGAGTCGAACCCCTCTCATCAGCTTGGAAAGCTGAGGTAATACCGATATACGACACCCGCAGTTATGTCGGGGTACTCGGATTTGAACCGAGACTAAATCCTCCCAAAGGACTCGTGCTACCGTTACACTATACCCCGATTCTGGAATATTAACAAATTTTTAGCTTGTAGTCAATTGTTATTGTATGGTAAAATATACTAATGGATGAAGATGGTT
>CAZNBW010000022.1:0-8101 GCA_964571585.1 uncultured Candidatus Saccharibacteria bacterium
TGAGTTAAAAGAGTTTGGAGAAAAGAATTCTGCAGAGTTTGTTAAAAAAGGTATAGCTAAGTTTATTTTAGGAGATGGTTCTTTGGGATATAAAGAGCAAGCTCCATATGACAAAATACTGGTTTCGGCTTCAGGTTCTAAGGTTCCATCAGCTTTAAAAGAACAGCTTAAAGTTGGAGGCAGAATGGTTATTCCGGTTAATGAGTCTATCTTTACTATAATTAAAAAGTCAGAAAAAGAGTTTGAACAAATAGAACACAAAGGTTTTGTTTTTGTTCCTTTAGTATGAAGTACTTCCTTATAATTATCATATCAATAGTCTTGCTGGCTGGATTATTAGTCTGGTGGGGGATTTATCATTCCAGCACTTCTGGGGAGCCAGTTGTTTTTTTAGTTAAAAAAGGAGACGGGCTTAATCAAATAGCAGGGAATCTTCAACAACAACAGCTTGTAAAGAATAAATATTTCTTTATTGCTTACACTTTGTTTAAAAAGAAAGAGAAAGAACTAATAGCAGGGGAGTATCAGTTTTCTTCCTCCATGAATGTTCCTGAGATTCTAGCAAAAATATCTTCTGGAGACAGAGTAAAAAGAATGGTAACCATAATTGAGGGCTGGACAGTTGGAGACATTGAACAAAGGCTTGGCATGGGGCAGGTAGATCCTTCTCTGGAAGGTTATCTTTTTCCAGACACTTATGAAATATATCCAGATGACGAACTGGAAGACCTTATTAAAAAGATGCAGGATAACTTTAACAAGAAGATAGATGGAGAAATAAGGCAAGATATAACTGCTCAGGAAAAGACGCTGGAAGAAATAATAATTATGGCTTCAATTATAGAGAAAGAGGTGCGGATTCTAGAAGACAAGAAGGTTGTTTCAGGCATTTTATGGAAAAGAATAGACAATAATATGCTTTTGCAGGCAGATGCTACAGTAACCTATATTACAGGCGGGAAGTCTACAGATATTACCAAAGAGGAGCTTGCTATTGATTCTCCTTACAACACTTATAAGTACAGGGGTTTGCCTTCGGGTCCTATTTGCAACCCCGGTTTGGATAGTATTATTGCTGCAATACATCCTGTTAAGACAAAATATTGGTTTTATCTTTCTACTCCAGAAGGCGAGACAATATTTAGTACAACCTTGGCTGAGCATGAAGCTGCCCGAGCGAAGTATTTAAAATAATTCTTTTTAAGGTATAATAGAATAATATGTTTACTTCTATCTTAGGGTTAGCCCCTTTTATATTATTTGGCATACCATTATTGGTTATTTTTGGTATTTTCGTGTCAGGAGCTTTCACTTTATTCTTTGCCAGAGAACCAGACAGGGGAAAAGATGTAATAGCAAAGGCCCTTACATATTTTTTAATACTTTTAACTCTTTTTCTTGTTTTTATCGTTGTAAGTTATTTGGTCGGACAAGGAAAGATCTTCAGTCCAGAAGAGGAAGATGCTGAGTTCCCAATGTCTCCGATGGGCATGTTTCCTGAATATCCTGGGTTTGTCATGGTTGAGGACTTTAGCTTTTCTAGGCCCAGATATTTGTCTGAAGTTGATGTAATTGAAGAAAGCCACGTTTATGGAATCTTTTGTAAAAAGGAGGAAGGTTATGATATAATAGATATGGGGATAAATTCTTCAGGAAGGCCCATTTCTTCTTCAGATAATTATCAATGTTGGGAGGAAAACTGTAATGGCTCAGAAAACATATATATGGGTGTTTATTGGACTCCTCCAGATAAGCCCAATTTTAACATAAAAGCATTTGATGAAATTAAAAAAGAAGTTGATTTCATCTGTTCTCCCGAATTATGAAACAGTCAATACTTGAAAAACTTGGTCTAGAGAAAATGTTCATAGTTGTGATTATAGTAGCAATAGTCGGGGTTTTCTTGATTTTCTTATGGCTGCTTTTCGGTTATTCAAACAGAAGTGTGCAGCTAGAATCTCCTTTGGGCAGGGAAGTATGGGAAATAGGCCAAACATACGAGATTAAATGGAAAGCAAAAGGAATAGAGAAAGTAGGCATTGTTTTATTTAATGCTGACAAACCCGAATGGATAGCAGAGAATATTCCAGCTTCCCAAGGGGTTTATGAGTGGAGAATCCAGCCAGGCCATGAATATGGATCTAACTTCTGGATTGCTGTTTTTGAATATCCATGGAGAAAGGGAAATGAAATATCATATACTAGAGGATCTTTTTCAATTACTTATCCTGAGCTTGAAAACTGCGATAGCCTGTCTGTTCAGGAAGAATGGCCTTATTTAGCTTCAGATACGCCTGACGTCAGAAGAATCTTTATAACCAAGCAAATATTTACAGGCGATTTAGACGGCTTGGAAGGAGCTGATGAGAAATGCCAGATAGCTGCAGCAGAAATGGGTCTTTCGGGTGATTGGACAGCTTTTGTAGGAGGAGACAGCCCGGATCAAACAGCAATTAAAAGATTAGAGGCAACTCCTAGGGGTTTGACAGGAGTATTTATTGATGCAGAAGAATCCATAGAGCTTTTAAGGGGGGCTACTTGTCATAGGATATTGGGCAGAAACTTTGCTGATTTTCTAGGCAAGTTTTATGATTTGCAAATGTTTAATAAAGAAAAACTTTCAAAGGATTTTTTGGACAAGATGAGAGATATCTGGTTTGGAAGAATAGACCAAGATACTCAAAGAAACTGTACCTCTATTAAATCAGCAGGCACCTATCTCTTTCTTCCTTCAGCTGAAAAATACAGTTATACTGTAACTTGTCAGAATTGGACATTCGGAGAAGCTATTGTTCCAGGCTATGAAAGAGGAATGGTTCTTGATGATAGATTTTCTGTATGTTATACTCCTCAAGGAGAGCCGACTTATGCTGTAACCGTTGGCGCATTAGCTTCAGATCTTGAAGGAGAGAATGCTGATGCCAAGTATGTAGCAGATGTTGGCAAGCTATGCTCTGAAAAGCAGCATTTAATGTGTGTTGAAGATTAAGGGGTTGACAATCTTTCTATAATCAGTAATATTGGAATATATAGTTAAATAGCCGTAGACAATGGGCATAAAAATAAGACCCATCAAGGCAAGCGTTTTTGCTGTCTATGGAGACAGCTTTTTTTATGGCACAAACAAAAGAAGAAAAGAAGAAAATTTTGCAAGAACTAGTAGAAAACATTGATAAGCAGAAATCAATGGTTTTTGTGGCGTATGAGGGGTTAAAAGCTTCTGATATGTTCAAGCTAAGAAGTGTATTAAAAGATGCTGGCTGTAAGATCCTAGTTATTAAGAAAACCCTTTTAAACCTTGCTTTAAAAGAGAAAAAGATTGATCTTAATACAAAAGATTTAACAGGCCAAATAGCTTTAGTTTTCGGGTTTGAGGACGAGATTTCTGCAGCTAAGCTGAGTTATAAGTTTTCAAAAGAGAACGAGAGTTTAAAGATATTAGGAGGTTTTTTTGAGGATAAGGTTATTGATATTGAAAATGTCATATCCTTAGCTCAAATACCTTCAAGACAAGAATTATTAGCAAAGGTCGTATATTTATTTTCCAGCCCTGTTTCAGGATTTGTTAATGCTTTACAGGGCAATTTAAGAAACTTAGTTTACGTATTAAGCGCAATTAAGAAATAATATGACAGAAGAAAATAAACAACCCGCCGACGCTCAAGAGAGCTCTGGCGAGGTAAAAGAAGAAAAAGTAGAAGTTCCAAAGAAGTTTGAGAAACTAGTAAAAGAAATAGAGGAAATGTCTGTTTTGGATTTAGCAGAACTAGTTAAGATCTTAGAGAAGAAGTTTGGAGTTTCAGCTCAGGCTCCAGTAGCAGTAGCCGCAGTAGGAGCTGGAGCTGCTTCTGAAGATTCAGGAGTTGAAGAAAAGTCAGAGTTTACTATTGTTTTGAAGGGAGTAGGGGAGAAGAAGATAGAAGTTATCAAGGTTGTTAGAGATATTACTGGAAAAGGACTGAAAGAAGCTAAAGACATGGTAGATGCTGCAGGTTCTGAGCCTCAAACAGTTAAAGAAGGAGCTAAAAAGGAAGAAGCAGAAGAATTGAAGAAGAAGTTTGAAGCAGCAGGCGCTTCAGTAGAACTTAAATAATTTGTCCTAGTTGACCTAGCTTTAAAAACAGGAACCTCTGTAAGACTTGACAGAGGTTTTTGTTTCTTTTAATATAGCATATTTAGTAGAAAAGGGTTGTGATTGGGCGTCTTGGCTAGTTTTATTTCCTCCCTGGCTCTGACGCCCGCTCCTAGCCCTTTTCTATTTACTTGACACAAATATTAGTCAGGATTATAATTAAATAAAATAGCTCTTTTAAGGTGTCAGTCAATTAAGACCAATTACTCGTGTTCCCAAGAAAGGAGGTTGCAATGAAGAACAAGTTCATTAAGTAGTTTTACAATTTACGAATACCGATGTTAACTTGGGCTTAACACAAAGAAAAACACTATGAAAAGGGTCTGGAATTCCAGACCCTCTTTTTTTATTAAGTTTTATGGTATAATTGATATAGTCCTTTTCTTGGTTACTCTCCTCCTTCACCATCAGCCTAGGAGACTGATAGGTAAAGAGCCAGACGCTACCCCTGGCTCTTTTTATTTTTCCACATCTTTATCCACAATAGCTGTGGAAAAACTCTTATTAAAATATGCTTGACATAATTCTTTGCTTCTTATAATATCGGTTATAGACGCCTAATTGGAGGAATTAGACCATTACTTAAATTGTGAATATAAAAGAATCACAAAAACTTAGCGTTTGGCACAGTTTGGACGTTTTTTATATAGAAAAACAGCAAAGCTTAAAGCTTTGTTTTTTATTTTCTTAAAGGTCGAAATCGGGTGGCTTACCTAAGCTCCTCTCCCGCAGGAGGATGGGAGGAGGGGGCCTAAGGCGAGCCACTCTAAATAAGTCGAATTATTAACCAATTAATCTTGTGTGAAGCCAGGCTTCACACAAAAAAATATGACTAAAAAATTATAATTAGTTTAAGTGTAATCGGTGTGGTTGCTGCAGCCGTAATCGGCGGCACAATTGCTTATTTCTCAGACACTGAAACATCAACTGGGAATATCCTAAGAGCTGGTGCAATTGATTTAAAGATTGATAACGAGAGCTATGTCACAGATCCAGAAACTGGGGAATTAATGCATAGTGTTGATACTTCTTGGGGACTAAGGGATCTTGATAGTGAAGGAGGACCTTATTTATTCTTTAATTTTGTTGATTTGAAGCCAGGAGATATTGGAGAAGATACAATTAGTATCCACGTTAATAATAATGACGCTTGGGCTTGTATGGCAGTTGATATAACAGAAACTCCTGAGAATGATTGTACAGAACCAGAAGACGCAGTTGATGTTCCAGACGAACAAGGATGTGGTGGAGATAATGAAGGCGAGCTTCAAAACGAATTAAATTTTGTTTTCTGGGCAGATGACGGAGATAATGTTTATGAAGATAACGAAGAAATAATTACCAAGGGAACAGCAGCCGAACTTTTTAACGGCGATTTCATAGCATTAGCTGACTCCCAGACAAACGTTTGGAATGTAGGGCAAGAGTCAACACCTTTAACCGGTGAACAAGATTACTATGTTGGCAAGGTTTGGTGTTATGGTGTATTAGGATATACAACACCATCGCCCGATGATAATTTACCAGAAGAAGATAATAACCCAATTTATAGAGGAACTGGTTTTTCTTGTAATGGTCAGCTAGTGACTAATGTTTCTCAAACAGATGGTATTGTTGCCGATGTAACATTCTACGCAGAACAAGCCAGAAATAACGGCCAATTCGTTTGTGGTCAGGCTAGAACAAAGACATTAATCTTAGAGAACAAAGATACCGCAAATTGGCAGCCCATAACAGAAAGTGGCGATACGCAAACACGTGGAGTTTTGACGTATAACACAGCTGGACCAGAATTCAATTATACCTTTGCGGCTACTGGTTTAACTCAAGGAGAGACTTACTCTTTAATCTATTATGCTGATCAACAAACTAGGTTTACAAATTGGGGTGGAGACAGTCCAGGAGCGTTGATCGATACATTTATTGCCGATGGAAGCGGTAATATTCCTGCAACAGCTGGGAATATAGACCTTGGCATGGATTTGCCAGATTCTAATGACTGGAATGCTAGCGCAGCCCCGGATTATTGCGAAGGTCACAACGATTACGATCACTATAATACTTGCACTGGAGCAAAGATATGGTTAGTGCCTTCAAGCGAGTATAATTCTGTTGGAAAGAAGCTTACAACATGGAATCCATCAGCTTACTTGTTTGAGACAGATTTGATTCATTACAACGATACAAATAACTAGGAAAAGGTCGGAAGGAAATTAACGATTGATTAAAAATTATGACTAAAAAAATAATTATTAGTTTAGGTGTAATTGGGGTTGTTGCTGCTGCTGTGATTGGTGGAACTATTGCTTACTTCAATGATGTTGAAACTTCATCAGGAAATATCCTGGTTGCAGGTTCAATTGATTTGAAAGTGGACCATGTTAAGCAGACCTATAACGATGTGGATTGCGAAACCTGCAGCGTAGATATCTGGAGTTCTTCGGCAACGAAAGTTATCGGAGGCACGGGAGCATACGCAGGAGGATATCCAACCAACGCAGAGGAACTAACCTATATCCATCCAAATTGGCTACAGGAAATACCTGGCTCTGATGCGAAATGGATTTGGGTAACAAATCCTGTACTAGCTGCCGATACTACAAACGGCGCCGAATATACATTCCAAAAGAAATTCAACTGGAATGGAAGTATTGCAGGAATTACGCTTGAACTTGCTTTGGCAGCCGATAACGGTTACAAAATTGTGTTCAACGGCGTTACAGTTGCTGATCAGCTTGGCACCGAAAGTAATTACGGTGCTCTCGTTGACACTTCTGTAGCTGAAACAGCAATGCTTAGCGAAGTGCAAAACGGAGAAAATACTCTTGAAATCACTGTGCGCAACAAACCGGGAAACAGCAATCCGGCTAGCAATCCCGCAGGTCTCATCTTTGATTTAACAATAGAACGAGAAGGACAAGATTGCGAAGAGGATTCGGCATTCCAGAAGGCCTGTCGTTTATGGAATGAAAAAGATTTGGAGCAAGGCGATACTTTCTTCAACTTTGATGATGTAAAGCCAGGAGATCATGGTACGAACGTTATCAGCGTGCATGTAGATGATAATGATTCTTATGTTTGTCTTATTGTTAATGATGACGATGACCAGGAAAACGAAATTGTTGATCCTGAAACAGAAGCTGGCGATATCACAGATCCGGAAGGTGAGCTTTCTAACTACTTAGACATTTTTGTCTGGGAGGATTTAGACAGCGATGGCTTATACGATCCATTAACAGAAAGTAGTCTTTACGAGGGAAGCATTCAAACCGAGCTTGTTCAGATGACTCTTGCCGGAGGAGGACCAACAGAGTTTATTGGTCTTGCTTGGTGTGCTGGAGATATTGTTGTTGACCATGATACTGGTGATATTTCCTGCGACGGCAATGGAATGCTGGATGATGCTCAGACAGACTCGTTTGAAGCAAATCTTACCTTGTACGCAGAGCAAATCAGGAATAACCCGGATTTTAGCTGCTTAGACGCAGAGAAAATGCTTGAAGAAGAATAGTTTTGATTTTTTGATTGTTGACGAGACCCCCACTTATGTATATAGGTGGGGGATGGTGAGCAATGAAAATATTTTATTATATAATTATAGGAATAATGGCTCTGATTGCTGTCTTGCTGATTGTTTCCGCTTTCCCGATTACTGGGAATTATAAGGTGATGATGGTTTTGTCCGGGTCAATGGAGCCTGCAATAGGAAAAGGGAGTGTGGTGGTTGTTAGACCGAGTGATGATTATAAAATAGGGGAGGTGATAACCTTTAAGTTTAAAAACTCTGAAGAATCAACCACGCACAGGATTGAAGAAATAAGGATTGTTGGAGGAAAACCAGTATACGTTACCAAAGGCGATGTTAACAACGCTCCAGATACCAGAGAGGTTTTACAGGAAGATATTATAGGAAAAGTTTTGTTTGACATTCCTTATATCGGATATGTTATTGATTTTGCCAAGAGGCCG
>CAZNBW010000023.1:0-7922 GCA_964571585.1 uncultured Candidatus Saccharibacteria bacterium
TTAGGACACCTGATTTTCAATCAGGCAACCGGGGTTCGACTCCCCGTGGGACCGCAGCAGAGTATTGACAAGATTATAGTTATATGCTATAATACACGTAGTACAATAAAAATGGTATATGGTGTAGTTTAGTCCAAAAGGACAGAAAGGTAGGTTTCGAATGAAACGGATAGCATTGACAATTATTATGATAGTAGTGCTCACAAGCACAGCAGTTCAAGCAAGAAATTTTTGCGGTCCACGTGTAGTTTATCTCTCCCCTCCCCGATTCCATCAAGGCCCAGTACGGATTGTTCATCTGTCTCCCCGAGTAGTTCATCTTGGAAGAGGTTATGGCTATTATGGTCAAGGGCACATTGGCCGCACTTCTACCGCAAAGGGAATTGCAGTAGCTCAGACAGTTTTTGATGGATTATCCTTGCTGATGGAACATCAGCAGATAGACAAAGACAGGGAACACGAGATTCGAGTTATTAATACGCAACAAGCGATCGAAACAAAACAGGTAATCAAAGAAGAGCAAAGACAAGAAGAGTTGGCAAGACTCCAGCACGAGATTGAAAAAGCAAAGCTCCAAAAAGAACTGGAGCAACTAAAAAAACAAGGAAACTAAACACCATATTATAACATACCATTTTATATCGAGGGTGATCTAATGATTACCCTCTTTTTTATTGATTTTTATGTATTTTAAGGTTATTATTACAAAATAATGGAAGATAAAAGTTACTTAAGGATTGGAAGGGCTTCTGATCTAGTTAATTTTAAAGAAAGAATTATATACAGGTTTTTAGAGATAATACCAGGGTTTATGTCCTGGGGAGTTTTGATTTTGCTTATTGTGCTTTCTAAATACAGGCCTTTATGGGTTTCTGTGTTCATAATTGTCTTTGTTGTATTCTGGTTTTTTAGAACTATTTATTTCTCTTTGCATCTTTGGACAGGGTATAAGCAGATGGCAGAGAATGAAGCTGCTGATTGGATGAAGAAGCTTAAGGGGAAAGACTGGGAAAGAATATATCACCTCATTGTTATTCCGATGTATGAGGAGTCTTTAGAAGTAGTAAGAGATAATTTTTTAAACCTTTTAAATTCAGATTATCCTAAAGATAAAATGATAGTTGTTTTGGCTGCGGAAGAGAAAACAAGAGAAAAAGTAGAAAATACTGTTTTAGCTATTGAGAAAGAATTCGGCTCAAAGTTTTTCAAGTTCTTGGCAACCTGGCATCCTCAAGGCCTTTTTCAGGAGATTCCAGGCAAGGGTTCTAATGAAACCTGGGCTGCCAAAAGGGCAAAAGAAAAGATTATTGATCCCTTGAACATTCCTTTAGAAAACATAGTGTTTTCTTCTTTTGATGTTGATACTTGTATTTATCCTAAGTATTTTTCTTGTTTAACTTACAACTATCTTACAGTAGAAAAGCCTGATAGAACAAGTTTTCAGCCAGTGCCTCTTTTTACCAACAATATGTGGCAGGCGCCTACTATTTCTAAGATATTCTCTTTTTCTTCTACTTTCTGGCATACAATGAACCAGGAAAGACCAGAAAAGCTTATAACCTTTTCTTCCCACTCAATGAGCTTTAAGGCTTTAGTTGACATTGGCTTTAAACAGACAAATGTTGTTTCTGATGATTCTAGAATATTCTGGCAGTGCTTTTTACATTATGATGGAGACTACTATGTTAAGCCCCTTTACTACCCTATTTCAATGGATGCTAATGTAGCTAAGAATATTTTCAGAACAATAATAAATATATACAAACAGCAGAAGCGCTGGGCTTATGGGGTAGGAGATATACCGTATTTTCTTTACGGATTCTTAAAGAATAAAAAGATTGCTTTAAGAAAAAAACTCTCTTTAACCATTGAATTGATTGAAGGACATTTTTCCTGGGCAACAGCTTCCATTATGATATTCCTTCTAGGCTGGCTTCCTTTAATTATGGGAGGGCCTGAGTTTTCCCAGACAATAATGTCTTACAGTCTGCCTAAAGTTATTTCCAGGCTTATGACCTTGGCAATGATGGGATTGGTAAGCTCTATCTATCTCAGCTTTATACTATTACCCCCAAAACCTCCAGAGTACGGGAAGTACAAGTATTTGTTTCTTGCTATTTCCTGGCTGTTCTTCCCCTTCATGATGATATTCTTTGGCTCTTTGCCCGCCCTAGAAGCTCAAACCCGTTTAATGATGGGTCGCTATATGGGCTTTTGGGTAACAGAAAAAGTTAGGAAATAAATTACTCTAAGTGGATATTTTGACGAAAATGAGAAAGTTTTTCTGCTAAAACAGGATGTTTTTTTAAATAAGGGTCTTTTTGCAGGAACTCTTTGGCTGTTTGCCTGGTTTTTTCAACCAGTTTAATGTCTTTTAAAGAACTCATCATTAAGTCTGGTATGCCCCATTGTTTGGCTCCTTTAAAATCTCCAGGTCCCCTTATTTCTAAATCTTTTTCAGCTAAGGCAAATCCGTTTTCTGACTTTATTAATGCTGTTAATCTCTGCTTTGTTTTTTTAGCAGAAGAGTCAGTAAACAAAAAGCAGTATGACTGATGTTTTGATCTGCCCACCCTTCCTCTGAATTGATGAAGCTGGGCTAGGCCAAAGCGTTCAGCTCCTTCTATTATCATTACTGTGGCATTGGGCACATCTATTCCTACTTCTACTACAGAGGTAGAAACTAGGATATCTATCTTTTTATTCTTAAAGTCTCTCATTGTCACCTCCTTTTCTTTTACAGGAAGTTTTCCATGAATCATTGCTATTTTTAAATCCGGGAATACTTGTTCAGATAATTTCTTGTATTCTTCTTTTACTGCTTTTACTTCTGACCAGGATGATTCATCATTTTCTTTTTTCTCTATTCTTGGGCAGATAACAAAAACCTGCCTGCCGTTTTTTATCTCTTTTTTAATAAACTCATAGGTTTCCTTTCTTTTGTTTGGACTTATAACCTTGGTTATTATCTTTTTTCTTCCTTTTGGCAGTTCATCTATTAAAGACAAATCCAGGTCTCCGTATATCGTCATTGCCAAGGTTCTGGGTATAGGGGTAGCTGTCATAGAGAGGAGATGAGGGATAACAGCCTTATTCCGGCAGAGCTTAGCTCTTTGCTCTACTCCAAATCTGTGCTGTTCGTCTAAAACAACTAAGCCTAGTTTTCCAAACTTAACCTTGTCTTGGATTAAAGCATGAGTCCCTATTAAAATATCTATATCCCCTGATAATGTTTTTTCCAAGAGCTTTTTTCTGGATATTTCTATTGTTTGATTTTTAAGCTTCTTGGATCTAAACTTATCTTGCTTTCCCGTTAATAAGCCAATGTTTAACCTGAAGTCCTGTAAGGTGTCAGATACTCCTTGAAAATGCTGTTTGGCCAATATCTCAGTTGGAGCCATAAAAGCAGTTTGCAGGCCTGCTTTGGCAGTATTTAAGGCCGCCATGGCGGCTACTATTGTTTTGCCAGAGCCGACATCTCCTTCCAAAAGTCTGTTCATTGGTCTTGGTTTTTCCAAGTCTTTTAATATCTGAAAGGCAGATTTCTTTTGAGCGTCAGTGAGTTTAAAATCTAAAGAATCTACCAGTTCTTTAACCAGATCAACCTTAAAAGGTATTGGAGCTGCTTTTTCTTTAGACAGCTTGTTTCTTTCCATTAAGACAAAAAGCTGGATAGAAAAGAGCTCTTCAAAAGAGAATCTTTTTTTAGCCTCCAACGCCTGTTTCAATGACTCTGGAAAATGGGCCTGCCAGAGAGCTTGCCCAACGGGCATAAGATCATTCTCTTCTATTATTTCTTTGGGCAGGGTTTCTGCAATGTTAATATTTGTTAATATAGGCTTTAAGATATATCTTAGCCATTTAGAAGACAGACCTTCTGTTTCAGGATATACAGGAACTAGTCTGCCGGTATGAGTAAGGTTGTCATGAAAAGATCCTTTTTCATAAGATGGGTTGGATAGATATATTCCTTCTTTTCCTGCAGTTGTTTTTCCGGACAAGAATACATTGTGCCCCTTCTTTAGAGTATTTGCTAAATAGGGCTGATTAAACCAAACAGCTTTGATAGCTCCGGTATCATCCTCTACTAGAGCTTCTGTGATATACATTCTTCTTTTCCAGGTTCTTATAGTTTCTAAAGCTAAAACTTTTCCTGAAACAGTGCAGACCTCATTTATTTTTACCTTGGAAATAGGAGTGAAATTAGAAAAGTCCTCATATCTGTGAGGAAAGTGGAATATTAGGTCCCTTATAGTTTTAATCTTTAATCTTTTTAGCTTCTTTTGAAAAGCAGGCCCTATTCCAGACAATCTTTCTATTGGAGTATCTAGATTTAACATATGTGTCCCCAGTAGGAATCGAACCTACATTTTAGCTTCCGCAAAGCTACGCTCTATCCGTTGAGCTATGGGGACATTTCTAATCAAACTTTAACACAAAATCACTTGAAAATCAATTGATTTTGTTGTAGAATAAAGTCGTCAGGAGAGGTCGCATAGCATGGCCGATTGCAGCGGATTGCTAATCCGCGACCCTTACGGGTCACGTGGGTTCGAATCCCACCCTCTCCGCACGTAGGACTTTTTGCTGCAAGAAGCAAATTCCCCCTTCAAAATGTGAATAACTAGGTTCGAACATTTCCTAACCAGGATGGGAAATCGAACCCAGTATAAATAAATAATGACTGTGAGAAGAATGAAACCAAAAGAATTTATTAAAAATGTTCTAATAGGAGAGATGAAAGATATTGTTAACAAGCATCCGTATTTGGCATTCGCCTTAATTGCTATTGGAATTGAATTTCTTGGGAAATGCATGATTATAGAATGTGATCACTGGGATTTTATGAGAAAAGAATCTGAAAAATATAAACCATTTGATAAGGGCATGGAACTAATGATTAAAATTGATAACAGATATTTCTTTGTGAATCTTAAAGATCAATTGAGAAATGGTTTTGTCCATACCCTTCTTCCAAAATCGGAGGTAGCTCTTTCTGAAGTTAAAAGTGGAGATAGGCATTTTGATCAAAAGAGTTACAAAACTATTTTAGTCATAGAGATTCTATATAGGGATTTTGTTAGAGCTTGTCATATGGTATTAGATTATCCATTCAAAGAAAATGATAAAATGAATGGTGACTTTTTAACAATATCCAATCCTTATGAAACCAGGTAAAGATTATATAGGCATAGGTTGTGGAGCATTGATTGTTAATGATAAGAACGAAACATTATTAATAAAAAGAACTTCAAAAAGTCAGAATGAAGCTGGTTTTTGGTCAAAACCTGGAGGAACTGTTGAATTTAACGAAAAAGTAGAAGATGCTATTATAAGAGAGATCAAAGAAGAACTGGGAATAGATATTGAATTGACCAAACTCTTAGGTTTTACAAACCATATTCTTAACTCTGAAAACCAGCACTGGGTAGCCATTAATTATCTAGCCAAGATTATAAATGGCAAGCCTCGTATTATGGAGCCAGATAAGATGGAAGAGATTAAGTGGTTTAGTTTTAATAATCTTCCTAATAAACTAACTCAAACTACCAAAGATCCCATTCGAGAATATCTTGGTCAAACGAGTACTTCATAGTATTTTTAGATTCTCTCAGGGTTTTTTGTGTGCTACAATAAATTAAGATAAACATAGTCTTAATATCATGAATAAAAAAATATCCTCAATACCAGCTATTAGCATAATTGTTCTATGTGCTCTTTTAGCTGGAACAGTGCTTGTTTTAGCATGTCTTCAGGTGAAAGACGGATTATCTCTTTATTCTTCTAAAGAGCCTCAGTTAGAAGATGAAACCGCTGACTGGAAAACATATAGAAATGATGAATATGGATTTGAGGTAAAATATCTCAAGGATTGGTATGTGTGGGAGAAAGAAAACCCTTTGGCCGCTGGAACAGAACAGGGGCCAGAATATATTATTCATTTTACAAATTATCCCTATGAAGGCGGTTATTATCCGGAGGATTTTCAAGGTATTAGTATTGAGATCGAAGATTTTTTGAAAGAATCCGTTAAAGATATTTATCTTCCTATATTGGAAGAATTAAAAAAAGGTGGGGCTGGGGTGGAAGAAATTAATATTGACACAGAAAAAGGATATAAAAAAACAGTGGAGTATTTTCAAAATGATGTAATTGAATTCTATATATTAAAAAACAATAATCTTTATTATTTTCATACACACAATTTTTCAGAAGAAGTTTTTAACCAAATGCTTTCTACTTTTAGGTTTATTGAAAAAGAAAAACAAGAAGAAATTGAAGAAATAATAAAAAACGACCCTTGCAAAGATCAAAAAGAAGAAGACAAAGACCTTTGTTATTTAAACGCAGCCAAAGAGAATAGAGATTCAGCCATATGCGATAAGATACAAAATCAGGAATCCAAGGAGGCTTGCTACGAATGGGTTGAGTTTCTATTTACTTATGATGAAACCGAAGAGAAACACATAGAATACGAGATTGAACCAATATCTAATTGGAAGACGTTTGTAAGTCTTGATCTGGGACTTAAGATAGAATATCCATCAGATTTTACTGCAAAAGAAGAGATTAACGAGCTTAAATTTCTTTTTCCTGAAATCAATTTCTCTGACACTAGTTTACTCTTAGATAGGAGTGGTATATTTATAAGTAAGACAGATAGAAGATATGGATGTTCTAGTTTTCAAGAATTTGAAGATTGGAGCTATGAAAAGATAGCCACATTAAATGGTGATTTCTTTTATAAAGAAAATTGGGTGGGAGCAGGATGTGGATCAGGCTATTGTGAATTTGAAACGATTTACCATACTCTACATAATGAGTATTGTTATACAATAAGGTTGCTATTTGCTTATACAACTGGGCTTTATCCTTATGATAGTTCTTCTTGGGGACGTATTTCATTCGAGGGAGAAAAGTTGAAAGAGACTTTCAATCAGATGTTTTCAACTTTCAAGTTTATTGACTAAATAGCTTTAGTGAATTTGTGTGAAGCCTGGCTTCACACAAACTAGATATTTTATGGTAGACAAATACGAAAAATTTCATATAGGAGTAAATACTTTTGTTGTAAGAAACAAGAGATTATTATTAGGAAAAAGGAAGAATGTATATGGCGCAGGAACCTGGGGTTTGCCAGGCGGTCATTTGGAATACGGAGAAGGCATGAGAGAGGCTGCTGCCCGTGAATTAGAAGAAGAAACAGGATTGAAAGCAGATAAGTTTAAATTCGCAGGCCTTATAAACGATGTACGTAAAGACGAAGAACATTATCTTCAAATAGGGTTTTTAGCTGAAAATACAGGAGATAAGAAGCCTTTATTAAAAGAGCCTGATAGATGTTATGAATGGGAATGGTTTGATTTAGATAACCTGCCTCATAATATTTTTCCTGGTCACGCTAAACAGATTCAGGCTTTTAAAAGAGGAGATTATTTTTCAGATAAGTGATTTTGAAAATAGGTTCAAATGTCGTCCACAACTCCTCGCCAGATGTTACGTATTTGAGTTTTATAACTAATATAATTAAAATTAAGAAAATATGGAAATTTCAATATTTTTCGCACAACTTTGGGGCAGTTTCTTCTTGATCTTTGGAGCATTATTTATTATAACAGGACAATTAGGCAAGACCATAGAAATGACCGATAATAAGGCCTTTGTTATTTCTACGGGTTATATCACGCTGCTCATGGGATTAGTTACGGTGATCTTACACAATGTTTGGGTTTTAGACTGGAGAGTAGCTATTACCATTTTAGGCTGGTCTACTTTAATCAAAGGAATTATGAAAGTTGGATTTCCAGAACAAATACACAAACAGGCGCAAAGATTCAAAAAGAAACAAATATTCAGCGCCGCCTTCATGATTATTTTAGGCGCATGGCTGCTTTGGATGAGTTTTTAAGGGGATTAGGGCA
>CAZNBW010000024.1:0-7904 GCA_964571585.1 uncultured Candidatus Saccharibacteria bacterium
TCATAATGGTCAATGCCGGAAAAATCATCAGACGTTTCAAAATAAACCATGGTTTGATAGCCTACCAATCTGGTGTAAGCTTCTGTCCTTGGAGTGAATTCTCTGGGTGAAGTAGTATCTACTAAAACTTGAACATGGCTGGTTTTTCCCCAAACTCCATTCTTTTTTTGTCTTAAATGAAAGTAGTAAGTGCCGTTTGAAACATCAGAAAAAGAAGTCTGATTCTTTTCACCTTCTGAAACAGTATCTGGTCTTTTATTGGGATTTTGATCAAAACTCCAGGAAAAATCAGAAACTTGCCATTCCTTTTCCCAGGAAAAAGAAGGACTGGCATCTGAATACCAAACATTGGGATTGGGATGCGTAGGAGAGAAAACTTGAGGACCTTCTGGTGGTGGAAATAAAATTTGATATTCTCCATTAATAGTATTGGTCAGAATATTTGTTCCCAAACCATCATTCAAAAGAATCTTAGATCCCGTGCTAAATTCAACTTTGACCACGCCAGAAGCCACGGCCCGTAAAGTAATGGAAGAGACCAAACCAGCTGAAGTAGTGATACCTCCAGGAATTCCTCCTCTAAAAGAAACTACTCCTCTCTCATTTGAATAATTAGGAGGAGTAAGCCATTCGGCAATAAAAGAAGTACCGGCTGTCGGAGAGGTAACCTGAAGTTTATTTGGAGGAAATTTTATTTCTGCCAAAACTGCATTAATCTCATTGCCTTCGGTATTGACAAAAACAGAAACAGTAAAGGTACTGCCAACCAAAAAACTCCCAGAAGAAGGAGAAAGGTAAAGCGAGCCACTCTCTGCTTTAACCTGAGGTACGACAAAAAAGGAAAGTGCTGAAATAATTAAAATGAGAGGTAACTTCTTCATAACGTCTTGAATTATTAATTAAGAATCGTCAATCGAGAATGAATTAGTAGTCGTATCCATGCTTTCTGGTGTTTGCCTCTTAATTCTTCGTCTGATAAACCACCAGATTAATCCTAGTAAAGCCAAAACTATTACTGAATAAAGATAAAAGAAATAAAGAGACAATTTCTTTTCCAAAACTGGAGTATATTCAATAATTCTCTTATTGCCAGCTTTGTCTGTCGCCTTAATCAATATTTTGCTTTGTAAATTTTGGTCCTTTAACAGATAGGGGCTATTTTCTCTTTGCCAATCCCCTTCTCCTTCTTTAACCTCAAAATAATCAAGGCCGGTCTGCTTGTCGACCGTAACAAAAGTAATAAAGTATTTTCCTTCAAAAATACCTGGGTCGCGAACAATTTCAACTTCAAAGGTTTCTGGTGGAATTGTATCTTCTGTTAATTCTTCCTGCCATTCCTTTTTAGGATTTGGTGATATACCAGACAGCAAAGTTAAAACTGCTCTCTGAGTATTTAATGTTGCTTCTGTCCCTAAACCATCGTTTAAAAGGACTTGAGAATTGTCTAAAAATCTTACTTCTGCTGAATTCTCTTTGACCCCTATCACTTTAAATATTATTTTTCCCAATAAATCACTAGGGCCGGGATCACCAGGAATTCTGCCGCAATAACCGCCCGGCACCCCGCCGATAAAAGAAATTAAACCGGCTGATTGGTCAATTTCCGGCTGGCTTATCCAAAGAGCTAAAATAGAATCTCCCTGGCTGAAATCAATTGCTTCCAAAACATCTTGAGGAAAGCTTAAATCTGCTTTGATAGTATTAATACATTCTCCTTCAGTATCTATTCTAATCTTTACAATAAAAATATCATCTCGGTAATATTGGCCTTCAGCTGGCTCTAAATACAAAATAGCAGCCCAGCTTGATAAAGGTAAAAAAAGTAAAAGAAGAATTATAAAGAATAGATTACGAATCATAAATTAATATAAAATTTAGCCGGTCCACCAATACATCATAATTGAAAAATCAATGATATCTATTTTTCCATCACGATTAATATCAATATAAGGATAGTCAATTTTTTCTTGACCCCACCAAAAGAGCAAAATTGAAAAATCAACTAGATTAACCTTGTCATCAAAATTTAAATCAGCTCCCTGGCAAACAGCTGGTGGCAGGGGCTCTAGCGGCAAGGGTACATAAGGGCCAATATAAAAAGAAAAGGGTTGAGAAAACGAAGTCTCTTCCCTCTCATCAAAAAAAGCTTTGGCTTTAACCTGATAACTTTCCTCCTCAAGGAGAGCTGTGTCTAATTTATAAGTCCACTGGCCTTGAGAATTAGTTTTAGTTTCTTTGATTAAATTTTGGGGAGAAATAAATAGCTGAATATCGCTTCCCGGAAAAGCTTCTCCGCTAATATCAATCTCTTCTCCCTTCTCAGCTTGAATCGGACTTAAAGAGATAGTTGGTGGAATAAAAATATTATCAATAACAGCTGTCATGCCCCACAAAACACTAATTGGAAAAGTAACAACCACTGATTTTCTTCCCTCTCTATCTTCCGCTAAAATACCAAAAATATAGGTCCCTTCAAAAATATCAGCTATCTCTTCTTTAAAAAAACCAAAGGAATCCACTTTTGAGATAGCGATCACTTGGCCATATTTTAAAATATTTAAAGTAGCATCAGGATAAGCTCTACCCCGTAAAATAACTTTAGCTGATAAGGGAGGAGTGTAACCATGGCTTCCTCCGCCCCCGGGCGAAGTAACTGAGGGAAATGGCACGCAGCCAGAAGTATCAAAAGTGCAGTTGCCCAGACAAGCTAAATCGCCACTCTGATAACCAATACTCTGACAGGTTTGTCCGTTTAAATCAATTCCTTCACATTGCTCATCTCCTTCAATCACACTATCTCCGCAAACTGACATAACCTGAATTAAAACTGTAACAGTATCTGCCTGAACTTTTTCAGGCGGTAGAATAAGAATTAAAGCTATTCCCAGAATAACTAATGAAATAATAAAGTTTTGAAACCATGAGATCATAGAACATAAATTAAATATCAAGGAATTTCTTCTTTTTCTAAGAGTTTCGTTGTCTTTTTAGTTTTTTGCTTCCTTTTTTTGACTTTCTTTTTTACTTTAGCTTGTTTCTTTAAAGTAGTTTTTTTCTTTTTAACTTTGACAGAAGGTCGCACACGAGTAATAAAGCTAAGCGGAGCTAAGGTTTTTTTGTCGACTTTACGCAGAGACCAAGCAATTAATCCCAGAAAAGCAGCTCCTCCCAAGCCAATCAAAAGCCATTTCAACCAAGCATTTTTCCTGGGCAAAGTGCCTCTTTCTAAAACTTCAAAAGGAAACTTGTATTCTACTATTTCATCTTGGCTCTTATAAATCTTGCCCTGTGCCCAATACAGACCAACTGGCAGGTCAATCAAACTGACCGGAAATTCAACTGCAATTTCGCCTTTTTTAAAGGATTCTACGTAATCAGGGCTACATTTGCTTGATTCGCCAGACCCTAGGAAACTTCCATTAATCCGGTTGTATACTTCAAGAAAAACTTTATAGGGTTTGGCTTTAGTATTGCCTTTATTGTCAATTGTTAAAACTAGTTTAACCGGCCAACCCTCTTCCATAGGCTGAACTCGCTGGTTTTCAATGGAAAAGTTAATGATTTCTTCTTCCACCACTGCTAAATCCAATGTAATGGCTAATCCTATACCAATTGATACTTGGCCTTCCTTTAACTCTTTGGGCCGGGTGGTTATTTTTATCTCTCCGCCATAATTGCCCAATTCAGCGTCATCTGGAACATCAATCACTACAAAAACAGGAAAAAGCTTGGTAGTTGATATGGTAAATTCCGTGCCTGGCAATAGAGTAATCCAATCTTTTATATTATCTGGAACATTGATATTGGCTGTAGCGTGTAAGGCTTCTTTAGGGTCGCCCTGATTGATGTAAATTCTCTGCTGAAAATGAGAACCTCTTAATAAATGATGATTAATAACTGCTGGAGGGCTGATGCCGATAGCCTGAACAACTTGATAAGAAAATAAAAAACAACCAGTAAAAACTACAAGTAAAAACAAAGAACCAAGCCAAATTTTACTTTTTAGTTCCATGAATCTCTCAAATTCAAAATTCTTCCCTATAATAAGACTTAAACTCTTTTTAAAATAATGAAGCTTAAGTCTTATTATGTGTCAACAGTGCTCGTTGCTGTCAAATCAGTAGTTGAACCGTAGGTAGCAGCTGCTTGCCCTGACGGTATGCCTATGCCCCACAAGATATTATCTGCTGAAGCTGCTCCAGGAGAGGCAGTTGTTGGTTTGATCATGTCCAAGTCATGAGATCTACCACCATACTCTGCACCCCAATCAGAGGAAGTAGGCAGCTGTATAGGAGTTGCATCAGTATAGCTTAATCCAGTAGTGGTAGTAAACTTCTGCCAGTAAGCAGGAATACGGGTTTGTCCGTCTGCTGTTAAGTCTCCTCCAGAGAAGTGAATGTCAATAACTATGTTGCCGGTCGTAGTAACAGTGGTAGTTGCCCAGTTTTTACCGGTATTGCTTCCATCTATCAAATTCCCTGCCAAAGCCGAATAATCAATAGTGTCAGGAGAAATCTCTAACGCTTTATTAGTAGTTACCTCCACAGTGTTGTTCGCGCTGTGATGTTGAGCTCCTGTCAAATCCGTGGTTGAAACATAGACTGTCCAATTTTCGCCTGAATAAAGGACAGATGATGCATCGGTCGGATCAGCACAATAATACAGGGTGGTGGTGCACCAAAAGTAAGCTATATCAACGCCATTATTATGAGTCATATCACAAACATCTCCTGCGCCATCTGTCGGGTTCCAGGCGCTTGTTGAAGTAGAAGGATAACAGTTATTAATGTTTGCGTCATCGCTTGTTGAACAGTTGCCTGAATCCATGACCCCTGAGCGGTAAACAAAGATAGTAGTGGTAGAGATGGTCTCCCAGCCATCATCGTCCTGAACTGAAAAAGTAGTTGTAGCCTGATAGAAGTTGTTGCCTTCGCCCGTAGCCCATTCAGGAATAGTAATAGGTAGATTATTATGAAAGACCAATGAGGAAATAGTGGGAGGATCGTTAGGTACATATGGTTCATAGGTGATAACAATGATTCCATGGTTACCGGTGTTGCCCGAACCGCCAGTACCTTGATCCTTTCCACTAGAGCCACCTCCTCCGCTACCAGCGCCATAAGCGCCTGATGCACCGCCCGTTCCGCCAATACCGAGTTTGCCACTACCACCTCCTCCTCCACCTCCTCCGCCGCCAGAGCCATGTGTTCCCTCCCATTCAATTCCAGCATTTCCAGCGCCACCAGAATTATCTATTGCGCCACCAGTACCGCCTGTGCCGCCTGATCCGTTATCGCCTGCGCCGCCATCACCGCCAGCGCCAGTACCCCCAACTGAACTTGTGCCAGCAATACCAGCTTCATTAAGTCCGCCTGCACCTCCACCACCACCGCCTCCGTCCCCACCTAATCCAACACCACCAGTTCCGCCGCTTCCACCAGCGCCTCCGTCATATGTTGTATCGCCTACTGAATCTGCTTGCGCAGAACCGCCTGTCGGATTAGAACCTCCTCCGCCTCCTCTTCCTTTGACACAATCGGCTGGATCAACACAGGCTGCAGCATTATCTGCATTAAACCAAGTGTCGCCTCCAGCAAGACCAATCTCGCCTGCTGCACCGATGCCGTAGGTAACTGAACCGGGGTAGCTAAGACTAAGATTGCTTATTATCGCATATGTGCCTCCAGCGCCTCCGCCACCGGCGTCCCCTTTAGTGCCAGATCCGTTCGCACCTCCTCCTCCGCCACCGATAACCTCAATTGTGTTGTTTGCACTATTCCAATCCTCCGGAATATTCCAGCTCGTTCCATCCGTCAAAATGGTAACATCTGGCGCGTCAGAAGCAATCTGCCAGTGCCGGGTTTCCTGAAAACTACCGATTTTTAACGGTCCCAATAAATATAAATAAGGACTGATGTCTGGCGCATCAAAACGATAACCCAGTTGCACTTGCTCGCCTGTGGTTAAAGAGACTTCCCACTTTATTAATTTGGTATTTCCTTCTTGGCTAATACTGCTGTATTTTTTACTATAAACTGGCTGGAATATTTCAAAACTTGCAGGAATTCTCTCCTCTATGACTCCTTCAAAATCCTGATTGCTAATTATGGAAAATGTAATCGGATATGGTTCTAGTGGATAAATTCTAGTTGGTCCAATTCTCTCTACTTCAAAAGGTACACTCTCACGAACTCCAAACTGGTCAGTAATTTCCCTGACACCGTTGATGGTAGTAGCTATTAATTTCACTTGATAAAATCCTGTTCTGTCAACCTGATAATAAGCAAAGTAATCTGGCACATCAGTCACATTATCTGGCCCACATTTGCCGCTGTATTGAATCGTGCCATCGGCTGTTGATAAAATGGTTGTTTGCAAATAAGGGTTGGTAACTTGGATCTCAAGATGAGCATCGCAAATAGTGTGGCCTTTATCGTCTAAAACTCCCATTTGCAAATATGCTCTTTCGTTTGGTAAATAAATTGACTTGTTGAAATTTATAGCTAAAACACCCCAGGAAAATTCCTGAGTTTGAATAAACTCTTTACCATTTTCTTTGATGGTAACTTTTAATTTATAAAGGCCGGGGCGGAAACCTCTTAGGTTGGTTTGAGCAATTTTAATCTTATTATCTTGAATAATTACTTCTTCTAAGTTTTCCTCGCCTTCAGGATCAATCAAGGTTACTTCTATTTCTTTTTGCTCAAAAGCAGAAGTAATTTTAGTGAATAGTCCCTGAGGTGCTTCCTCTATTTCAAATTCCGGGTTTTCGTCTCTACGCCAATCTTTTTTTATTGATTTTAGAGAATATTTTTCTGTTTCTTCTACTTCTTCTGTTTCCATTTCCAGCCAGATCCCATCAAGGAATATCTGGGCTAATGAAGTTTGTTCTACTTCAGACAAATAGATAAATCTTATCTTCAAATTCTTTAGCTCTTCCTCGTTCTGGAAAATCGGTAAACCATAAAGGAAATAGCCTCCATTTAAATCATTGGAAATTTCATTTTCCAAATTAAATATTTCTAAATTTTGCCAGATGTCCTGATAAAAATAATCAACAATTAACTTATCCCCTACCTCACCCTTAGCAGCTAAAGACAATCTTAAATGAACAAACTTGATTTTAGTATCTAGGGGGAGTGAAACATTAAAATTAGAGAATGTTAATACCCGTTCTACTTGTGAAGCTACTGATGATGTTCTTCCGCAGATTCCACCTTCGTCAATTTGACCATCACAGTCATTGTCAACCCCATCGCATATTTCTCGAGAAGGTCCTATGCCTCCAAAACACTCTCCCCAAACGCCATAATTACAAATTTGTACGCCAATTTCACAAGCACCAACCTCTGTGCTACAAGGTCGGTTGGAGCCATACTGACAAGCCTGTCCTAATCCGCAGATTCCACCTTCATCTATCATGCCATTACAATCATTATCAACTCCATCGCAAATTTCTTGAGAAGGTAAAACAGCACCAATGCATTCTCCCCAAACTCCTTGCTGACAAATTTGAACACCAATCTGACAAATACCAACCTCGCTGCCACAGGGCCGGTTGGAACCTGATTGACAAACTGAAGATTCAGCTCTAGCTTCAGAATTAAATAAGTTTCTAATTTTTTGCCAAAGTCTGGTGAAGAAAGAAGGATTCTTTGTCTCAACTGTTGTTGTAGTATTGGTACTGGTTGTATTCTCTTCTGGAACAGTTATTGTCTCTTCTGTTGAGGTTGCTATCTCTTCTGTGGTAGTAGCTGTTTCTTCCGTTAGACTCTCTGGCGCTGGCTCAACTTCTTCTTGTAGTAATTCTTCTCTTAAAATCTCTAAAGGGTAAGCAGAGTTTGCTGTATTAAAATCTTCCAGCGTTGCTGAGTCTCCAAGATCCTGGGAAAAAACTGCTTCTG
>CAZNBW010000025.1:0-7840 GCA_964571585.1 uncultured Candidatus Saccharibacteria bacterium
CCGGTAATAATTTTTATTAGTTTATTATTGGTGATGAATTACTGGTTGAATTCCGGACTAATCATAAAGGAGCTAATAATCTACAGTATAGTGATTGATGGATTTATTTTCGTGGTTTTTGCAGTTTTCTGGACTTTAAGTCCAGTCCTGGCGTGGGCATTAAATCCCCTAGTTGGTTTATTCAAAAGAAAAGCAGTACAACAAAGACCAGCAAAAAGAAAAAAGCAAAAACTAACAAGGCAAGAACTGAGAGAAATTCGTTTAAGACAGGCATTTCAAGAACTTTCTTCTATCGTATGTGATAGCAAGCCGCCAGTACTTTCATTTAGGGATCTGCCCAAAGAAAAAAGAACCTTTCATTTAAGGTTCTTAAACTTAAAAGCAAAGGTGTGTAAACCCTTTGCAAGATATTAATCAAAAATATCTGGAGCGAGTATAATACTTGCTCCTTTTTTATTCGTTCCTTTTAATATATATTTTATCAAATCTTAGATCAATATATTCTATATCATCCCTTTCATTAAGAGGGATTTTTTCTTGCAAAAGTATTTCTAACTGCTCTATCTGCCAGTTAATGTCTTTCTCAAGACTAAAGTAAGCATCAAAACCTTCTATTGTCTTAATGTCCAGCCTTTTCTCAGAAACCACGATAACTTGTTTGGTTTTTATTCTTTTTGTTATTTTTAAAATATCTTCAATTCTGTCAATTGCTTTTTTTCCTAGCTCAACATCAAAACAATCCTGTTTTGTTATTTCAGGAAGGCCAAGAGAATTATTAGGAGTTTTCTCAAAAGCAATGCCTTCTTTATCTAAAATAAAATAGCCGTCTTTTACTAAAACAGCTGCAGGTTTTCTTTCTTCAATCTCAGTTAAGATAGTATCAGGAAGTTTCCTTCTTATGCTAATTCTTCCTATCCGAGGATATTGTTTAATCAAATAATCTTTAATATTGCTTAGATCAGCTAAAAATATGCTTTTGTTTGTTTTCTCTGAAATAATACTCTTTATTTCAGTATCTGCTATTTTTTCAGTTCCAAGCACTTCAACTCTTTTTACCTTAAAAAAAGAAGAAAAGAATAATAGATAAATAAGGCCAGAGGAAATAATTAAAATAGTTAAAACAATTAAAATCATCTTTATATTCAAGGGTTTCCTTTTTTTCTTAGTTCTAAATGATTTTTTATACTTCTTCATAGTCTGCGTTTTAGTTTTCTTAATGACTCAAAAGTTCTGGTAAGATAATATGTTTTAGATAAGGGCAGATCCTGGGTTTTAACATAATCCTTTCTATAGCCACCAAAGCCTTTTTTAAACCGAGTTAAGCCGTACCAGGGATGTTTTTTGTTGTCTTCTTCGGCAATGCCCCAGAAGTTATACTTAGTGCATCCTCTATTCTTAGCTTCCTTAATGGCCCTCCATTGCGTAAGGTAAGTAACAGGCACTTCATTGCTATTGTATTTTGAAACAGAAGCTCCGTGATGGTAAAAGCCAATATTTTGCCAAAAGATTATAACAGCTCCGGAAATAACCTCCCCTTTGTATTTTCCAAGGTACATTACGATCTGGTTGTCAGGCGAAAAGCAGGAAAACTGTTTTTTAAGATAGTCCAAAGAAAAGGGCACAAAACGATGCCTCACAGCAGTTTCTTCTAAAAGCTGGCTGAACTGTTCTAGGTCAGTACTCTTTACGATTTCTATGTTTTCATTCTTTTCTGCTTTTTTAATTAAATATCTGGTTGTTTTTCTCATTTCTCCAAGCAGTTGGTCTTCTGGTTTTGAAATATCAAGTTCCCAACTGTTTTCAGGATGCATATGAATAGGAGCATCTTGGAAAGAGAATTCTTTAAAAGCCTTAATATTATCTTCAGTTCTTTCCCAAATAGGAGCTATTCTGATGAAGCTAGCTCCTTCTATTCTCCCAAGTTCTTTCAACTTGTCTGCAAGTGCTTTTAATATATCTTCTTTATTTCCTTTTACCACTGGTCCGTGAGGAACAAACAAGAACGTACCTCTTTTAGCCTTAATCTTAACAACTAAAGCTATAGCAATTAAACTATCTGCATCATAAACTCCAAAACGCCAGATTTTGTCTTCCGACTTTTTCTGAAACTCTCCCCAGTTCCAAGAATTAAGAAAGGTTTTCTTTTCACAACTTAAGAGAAAGTTTTCCCAAGTCTCCTTATTTGTTATTTCTTTTGTTTCCATACCGACAAGGTTATTTTATTAAAATTATGATTAAGGTAAAGCAGAGATAGAATTAAACCAGCTAGGCCGAAAATTATATCCTCAGAAACATCTCTTAATATTATCTGGCTGGGATCAAAAAATAAATCAGTTCCAGCTACTTGATCAATACTGTACTGCAAGCCTTCCCACAAGAAAAGACCAAAAAAAGAAATAATCAAAACAAATAAAAGGAAGCGTATTTTTTTAATTTCCTTACCCTTTATTTTTATAACCGGCAGCCAGAGCAAGAAAAAGATTATTAAGCCAAAAAAAGCAGCAGTAAAATGAAGGAATCTGTCATACTGAAAGTTTAAATCGTGCAGGTACACGCTGGCTGGTGCGTTGAGAATAATGACAAAAAAGGCAAAGAAATCAAGCCTTTTAACCCAGTTTAAATTGACAGTTTGTTTTACCTTAAGATCTAGATAATAAAAGAAACGAGGCAGCAAAAGGACTAAGGGAACTATAAAACCGTAAGAAACAATAACTACTCCTTTATTTAGAATAAAACCGGCTATGGCAGTACTAATAGAAATAATTAAAGAAGCAATAATCATTTTTTATTTGTAATTATTTAAAAGATTCACTATTTTTTCAGCTTGTTTTTTAGATATATTTATATGAGTGGGAAGGTTGAATGTTATTTTAGATAGTCTTTCAGCATTAGGACAAGACCCCATTTTGTACTCCAGTTTCTCAAGATCAGTATCGTCAGGAGCTATGGGGGAAGTGTACCAATCCCCTATTAAGATATTCTTATCCCAAAACTTTCTAATTATTTTATGCGCATCTTTATGTTTTACGGAGAACCTTAAAAATACTGGCTGGGTGTTTTTTGGAATCTTTGGTAGTTCAAAACCTTTAAGATTTTTAAAATAGAATTCAGCAATTTCATTCCTATGGTTGTTAAATTTCTTAAGTTTCTTAAATTGATTTAAGGCTAGCAAGGCCAACGCATTAGGCATTCTTCTGGGAATATAGCTTGGTATATCTCCTTTTTTCTCCCTCCAATGCACGGCCTTGGAAAGGAGCTTTACTGACTGCAGAAACACTAGAATATACTTTCCTATTATTTTGTATGTAGGAAGTATAATCCAGTTCATAGTTATAGGGTGAAACAGTTGTTGCTTAACCCAAAAAAGCGAAGGATAGCCTATTCTTTTTTGGAATGTAGCTATTTTTTTAGCCATTTCTTTGTCATTGGTTATTACCATTCCTCCGTAAACAGAAGATATAATCTTGTCTCTGGAAAAACTGAAAAAGGCTGCTTTGCCAAAACTTCCTATCTTTTTTCCTTCGTATTCAGCGCCTAAGGCATGAGCTGCGTCTTCTATCAACATCAAGTTATTCTGCTCTGCTATCTTAACTATTTCTTTCATATTAGCTGGAATGCCAAAAGTATGCTGAACCATTAATATCCTGCTTTCAGGAGTTATCTTTTTCTTCAAATCCTCTACATCAATATTAAAGTCATCTCCAACATCAATATAAACAGGTTTTAGTCCAAACCACCTCACGGGATTAGCAGCTGCGTTACAAGTAAAAGCCTGCAACAATACGTCTCCTTTAAGTCCTTCTGAAATGGCCATTAAGCAAGATCTGGCGCTATTAAAAGAGAAAGCGTATTTAACATTAAAATGTTTCTTAAACTCATCTTCTAGCTTCTTAACAGCTCTTCCCTTTTTCCATTTCCAGGGCTGAAAAAGCAGCTTAAAGGATAAAAGAATATCATCTTTTTCAGTATTCGGACTTAAAGATATAGTTATCATTTTAAATAATCTATTAATTGCTTTGGTAATCTTCCTTCTAAAAAGATTACATCAAATTCTTTTGCTTTGGCAGCAATTTCTTCTAAATTATTAAGATAAACAGCTTTAGGAAAATTCTTTTTAATAGCTTCAAAGCATTCTTTTGAAATTATTATTGCCAAGTCGCAGACTTCTGCAATCTTTTCTCCTATCCTTTCATGATCTTTTAATGAGTTTCCGTCTAACTCTATCAGGCAAGGCATTATGATCACTTTTTTACCCTCATGAATCTTTAAATATTCTAAGTCAGCCAAAACTCCATCTATATTAGAAGAATAAGTGGCATCTATTACTACTGGAGGAGTCTTTTTTAAATACAGTATTCCTCCTTGAGAGGCTTTAATATTGAAACAAGCTCTTGATATTTCATTTAAGCTCATGCCTAGTTCTTTGGCAGTAGCTGCAGCTAGAATAATATTTACAGCATTTTGTCTCCCCAATAAATTAACTTGTATCTCAGCAGATTCTTTGGATCTATCATACAGCTTGAAAGTAAGGTAGTCCTTAAAAACTTGAACATTACTGGCAAAGAAATCAACAATTTCTTGCACAGAGCATTTTTTGTATTTAATTCTTAAGTTCCTGGTTATAACTTCTTTTCTTACCAGGCCTGAATCCCAATTGAATATTGCTTTTCCGTCTTCTGGCAGAGAATCAATAAGTTCAAACTTTGCCTTAACAATATTTTCCTGGGATCCAAAAGTGGTTAAGTGCTGGTCATTAATACCAGTTATTATTCCTATTTTAGGCTTTATCATTTTGCACACCTCTTTTATTTTTCCTCTTTCGTAAGCTCCTATCTCTACTATTAATATCTCATGGTATTCTTTTAAATCGTTAAGTATTGTATTGGCAATGCCTATTTCAGCATTAATATGTTTTTCAGTTTTCAGCACTTTATACTTTGAAGAAAGTATCTCATAAAGAAATTCTTTCGCAGATGTTTTGCCATAGCTTCCAGTAATACCGATAACTGTGAGATTTTTAAACTTTCTTATCTTTCTTTCTGCTTTGGCTAGAAGCATTTTCCTGAAAAACCAGCTAAAAGGCTGTAAAAGCAAGACAATTATAGAAAGAATCAGAGGCGTTAACAAATCTGCAATTAATAGTATTACTGGGAAATACAATACAGAAAGCCAGACATTTATCTCTTCCACTGTCAAAAAGGTTGTTCCAATAACTATTATCTCCGAGAAGAGCATGAAAACGAATATAGCAGTTATTTTAATGGTAAAAACCGGCTTTAATAGTTTCTTTCTTAATAAATCTATAAAAGCTTTACCAGATTCTAAAAGGTAAATAACAGGTATTGCTATAAAAACAAATATGGGATTAAACAAGAATAAAGAAAGCACAACAATCTTTATTATTCCCAGTTTATCTAGTATAAGCTCTGACCCTTTAGCTGTTTTAAAGTGATCTATTAATCTCTTAACATGGTATTCTTTTAGTTGCCATAAATAAAGCCAAAACAGAACAATTTTTGTTGTCCGGACAAACCACAAGAGAGCTATAATAATTAGAATAATCAACATGTTACACTTTTAGCTAATTCCTTGCTCATTGTTCTTTCTAAATCATGGGTGCCTCCGGGTATAATAATTAGTTTGGATTTTTTTATCTTTGATTTTATTAATTCCGCCTGGTCTAAAGGAGTAATATTGTCTTTTTCTCCCCAAATTAATATTGTTGGAACCGTAATGCGTTCTAAGCTAGGCGTTAAATCCTCTTCAATAATATTAAGATAGGTTTTTCTCATAAACCCCTTTGTAGAGAGATAGTCGCTTTTAACAATAAACTTGTAAAAGGCCTTTTTGATTATAGGGAAGAATGAAAACACTTTAAATACTTTTGAAACAACAAATAATATTCTTTTCTTTAAAGTCTTTTTTCTTATACAGGCTGCTGCCACTAAAAACAGCTTTTTTACTTTCTCAGGATACTTTAAGGTAAACTTAACAGCTAAAGCTCCTCCAAAAGAATGGCCTAAAAGGCAAAACCTGTCTATCCTCAGATTATCTGCAAACTCTTTAACAAATGAACAGTATTCGTCAAAATCCCAGACATAAGGGGGTTTGTTGCTGTTTCCAAATCCAGGCAGGTCAGGAACAATAACTTTTATTCCTTTCTTTGATATTAATTCAGCTGTGTCCAGCCAGTTAGCTTTTTTTGATCCCCAGCCGTGTAAAATTAAGAGGGTTTTTTCGCCCTCTCCTACTACTTTGTAATATATTTCTAAGTTCTTAATAAATACTTTTTGCTCTATCATCTTATTTCTTTAAAGCCGGTGTATTTTTGCAGAACTTCGGGTATTTTTATGCTTCCGTCTTTTTGCTGGTAATTCTCTATAATAGCTATTAAAGTTCTGCCTATCGCAAAAGCCGTTCCGTTTAAGGTATGAATAAACCTCAGTTTATTATTTTTGTCGCGAAACCTGATATTAAGGCGTCTAGCTTGGAAATCAGTGCAGTTAGAAGCAGAATGGGTCTCCCTATACTTGTTTTCCCCAGGCATCCAGGTTTCAATGTCATATTTAGCAGTAGCCGGATTTCCCAGGTCGCCGGCACAAATATACACAACCCGATAAGGCAGTTTTAATGACCGCATTAATTCTTCTTGCAAGGACACAATAAACTGATGTTCTTTTTCAGATTGATCTGGATGAGAGAAACTGAACATTTCAATTTTATCAAACTGGTGAGCTCTTAATATACCTTTAGTGTCTTTTCCGTAGGAACCAGCTTCTCTGCGAAAACAAGAAGAAAAACCAAGGTATCTCTTGGCAAGATCTTTATGTTCAAAAGTTTCATCTGCATGCATCGTCCCAATTGGTTGCTCTGAAGTGCCTGCTAGATATAAGTCATCTTTGGGAAGATAATATGATTCTTCTGAATCTGTTTGTTCCAAATATCCCATTCCTTTCATTTTGTCTGATTTCATCATTACAGGAGGAATGATCGGGATAAACTTCTCTTTCAGCAAAGTATCAAAAGCTAATTTTATTAAAGCAAATTCAAGTAAAACAGCTCGGTTCTTTAAATAGTTAAAACGGGCCCCGGAGATTTTAGCAGCTCTCTTAACGTCTATGATATCTAGTTTTTCTCCAAGCTCTAAATGGTCTTTAGGTTCAAAGTCAAACTTAGGAATCTGACCCCATTTTCTAATAACTTTATTGTCTTTTTCATCTTTTCCGGTTGGTACATCATCAGCCAAGATATTGGGAATCTGATAGATTAATTTATTAAACTCTTGTTCTATTTTCTTTAGATCTTTTTTAAGCTTATCTCCTTTTTTATCAATCTTCTGCATTTGGGAAATAATCTTCTTTTTATCCCTGCCTGCCGGTAGGCAGGTTTTGCAATCAGATATTTGTTTTGAAGCTTTATTCTTTTTAGCTGAAATTTGTTCCAGATCTGTCTGTATCTTTCTCTTCTTCTCATCTATCTTTAATAAACTATCAATATCACACTTAACTCCCCTCTTTTTGCAAGAGTCTTTAACTTGTTTTGTATTTTCTCTAATAAACTTAATATCTAACATATCATTTTGATTTCATTGTTGGAAATAATATTACTTCTCTGGCAGAGTGTGAATTAGTTAACAGCATAACCAATCTGTCTACTCCCAGGCCCCAGCCAGCTGTTGGCGGCATTCCATGTTCTAATGCTTGGATAAAACCATTATCCATTCTTTGAGCTTCGTCAAAGCCTTTTTTAAATATCTTCTCTTGTTCTTTGAAATTATCCTTTTGTAAGATAGGATTATTAAGCTCATTATATGCTTTTACTAATTCCATGCCAGCTGCGA
>CAZNBW010000026.1:0-7581 GCA_964571585.1 uncultured Candidatus Saccharibacteria bacterium
AATTTATAACCATCGTTCTTTAAAATAAACCCATATTTATTGAGAGAAAGGAAATGTTATGATACGCACGTTAAGAAAGGTTGATGAACAAGCATTTAAAGAAATTGCTGAAGAGAAAATACTTCGCAGGACAAATGAACTTTTTTTGTTGTTTTCTTTGGGCAGCCAGTTTGACCACTTAATAAAACAAGCGCTGGAGAAGTTAGGAGTATTCTGTTTAGTGGCTGATCCCAGCCAAGTGAAAGCAGCTGATGTAGCAAAGATTAAGCCGGTTGGATTGATACTTTCCGGGGGGCCTGTATCTGTTGGCCAGGATCTTTTGATATTTGACACAAGAATATTTGATTTAGGCATACCAGTTTTAGGCATTTGTTTGGGGTTTCAGCTTTGGGCTGATCATATTGGTTGTTCTATTATGAGAGCAAGAAAGCGAGAATTCGGAACCCACGAGCTTTCAATACGTAACTCTTCATTGCTTTTTGGGGGCTGCGAAGATAAAATGCCCGTTTTGGAAAGCCATGGAGATAGAATAGAGATTGGCAGTCAATTAGGGCTGGAGATTTTAGCAGAAACGGAAAACTCACCTGTAGCTGCCGGTAGGTTTAAGCATTTGTGGGGAGTACAATTTCATCCTGAAGTAACAGAGACTACATCTGGACCTAAGATATTTGAGAATTTTTGTTTTAAAATCTGCAAAGCTAAAGACAGATATCCTGCAGCAGAAGTGGCTCAGCAGAAAATAGCTTTTTTACGAAAGAAAATAGGAGACAGCAAGGTTTTGCTGGCCATATCCGGAGGTTCTGATTCTTCTACGGTTGCATATCTTTTAAAGGCTGCTTTAGCTGGTAAAACAGGACAGCTAAGAGGAGTTTACATTAAAGGCATTGATCGGCCTGATGACAAGGCTCATGTTCTTGATTGTTTTGGAAACAAAGATTGGATTGATTTGAAAATCGTTGACGCAACCCAGAGATTTCTTCGGGCGTTGGGATGCATACAAACAATGCATGACAAAAGATTAGCCATACGCAGTGTTTATAAATCTGTACTTGAGGAAGAAGTTAAGCTCTTTGGAGCAGCCTTTATAGTGCAGGGAACGCTTTATACCGATATTTCAGAAAGCGGCAAAGGATATGATACGAAAGCGAAAAAGGCCCAGATTAAGCTTCATCATAATGTTGGTTTAGACTTTTCGATAGAAGAGCTTATGCCGTTGAATGACTGCGTAAAGGATACAGGTCGTAATATAGGGCGTTCAATAGGCGTTCCAGGAGTACTTCTTGCCCGTCATCCTTTTCCTGGTCCTGGCCTGGTTGTGAGAATAGAGGGAGAAATAACTGCTGTTAAATTGAGAATTGCCAGCCAGATTGATGAAATCTATATCAAAGAATTGCGCAAAGCAAACCTTTATGGTTCTGTTTGGCAGGCCGGCGCAGTGATAACGCAGTCAATTACCACCTGCACAAAAGGAGATGATGCTGTTAGCGGTTTCGTTATTGCTTTATGGGCTGTATGGAGCGTAAACGGTTTTACTGCCCAGGCAGCTGAATTACCTTGGGATTTTGTAAAGCATGTTTCTAAAAGGATCACCAATGAAGTGCTAGAGGCAGGAGCTGTGGTTTATAGGACTTCAGATAAACCGCCAGCTACAATTGAATGGGGATAATCTTAAAAGCCACAATGTTTTATTCAACGTTGTGGCTTCTTCTTTATTTGACACAAGGTTCGTCCTCGGTTTTTTTTATCCACAAGTATTATTTATATATTGGTGTGGTATAATTATAGAATATGGCTGCAAAACTACCCAGCTTTGATTTTGGTAAAATTAAAGATTTCTTTAGCTTTAGCAAAAAGACTTTTCTAGGAATAGATATAGGAACCTCAGCGATTAGAGTTGTTGAGCTTTCTAAAAGAAAAAACGGCGCTCAGCTTAAAAACTACGGAGAAGTTAATAACGATGTTTTTAAAAGAAGGCCCTTTAGGATTTTTTACAAGAACGCTGTTTCTCTTTCTAATAAAGAAATATCTGAAGCGATTAAATCTATTATGGAAGAAGCTGCCATAGAGACAAGGCAGGTGAGTTTTGCTATTCCTGATTTTGCCAGTTTCTTTACTAGTTTTGAGATACCAACAATGGATAAGAATGAAATACCTCAGGCTATTCAATATGAGGTAAGGCCTTACGTGCCGATTCCTATTCATGAGGTTACTTTAGATTGGGCAATTATTGGGGGCCAGGTTTCTTCTACTCCGCTTAAGGTTTTGGTGGTTGCAATCCCCAACGATACAATAACCCAGTATCAGGAAATAGCCCAGATGGCAGACCTTGAACTAAGAACTCTGGAATCTGAGGTTTTTGCACTAGCTAGAGCTGCTAAAAGTTATCTGGAAAATAAAGAGGATGCTAAAAAGGTTTTAGGTCTTTTAGATATTGGAGCTAGAAGTACAACCTGCAGTGTTCTTGAGGCAGGAGTTTTAAAAACAAGTCACAGCTTTCAGTTAGGAGGAAATGAATTAACAGAGATTGTAGCCAAGGGCCTGAATATTGAGTATAATAGAGGTGAGGACTTAAAGATAGAGAAAGGGTTGGCTTCTGATTCTGATCAGCAGGTAAGGAACATATTAATTCCATTGGTTGATTCTATTATAGCGGAGGCAAAAGAAACCTTTAGGGACTTTTTCAGAGAAGAAGGCAAAAAAGTGGAAAAAGTAATATTGGCAGGAGGAGTTGCCTCAATGCCAGGCCTGAAAGAGTATTTTGCAGCAGGATTGGAAAGGCCTGCAGTTATATTAAACCCATTTTTAAACCTAGCTTATCCGAAAGTTTTAATACCGACGATTAAGAAAATGGCTCCTTCTTATTCTATAGCAGTTGGGCTAGCTTTAAAAGGCTTTGAAAAATAATATATGGCAATTGAACTTACTCCACAGAAAAAATCAAATGCATCATTGTTTACAACTATTACGGGTATAATAGCAGTTTTTTTGCTTTTAGTTTTTGTAGGCACTTATGTATACTTTTATATCACCAGCAAAGATTTAATAGGGAAGGTAAACAAAATAAAAGAAGATTCAAGAGAATTGGACAAGGCAATAAGCGGCAAAGAAGAAGAAATTTTAATTTTTCAGAAGAGAATAATTGATTTTTCCTTGTTGATCTCAGAGCATAAAAATATTGCCAGCATATTTGATTTTATTGATGAAAATACCATTCCAACAGTATCGTTCAACAAATTTAGCTATGAATATGACGAAAAGGGAGCATTCTCATTAGAAGGAAAGTCAAGTAGTTTCTTCTTGCTAGAACAACAAATAGTCGTTTTCAGAAATCAAGAGCTAGTAAAAGATGCAAGACTAAAAAAGGTTTCAATAAACAAAGAAGATGGATTAGTTGAGTTTGCCATAGGTGTTGTTTTAAAGCCAGAGGCGTTTGCTTTTAAAGAAGTAGAAATACCAATAGAAGAAGAATCTTCTACAGAATAACATGTTTAATATAAGTCTTTCAAACTTCAGCATATCCGACCTAAAGAAATACACCAAATTTATATTCATTTTTATAATAATTATATTTTTAATTTGTGCATATTTTCTATGGTGGCCCGAATATCAGGAATTCAGGCAAAGCCGCATTGACCTTGATGTTGAGAGCGAAAAGGTCAAAAAAAAGAAAGATTATATCTTTGAGCTGGAGAACAGATTAAATATCTTAGAAGACTACGGAGAAGAAATCCTAAAGATAAGCTCTGCTCTTCCTTTGCAGTATTCTTCTTCTTCTTTATTCAGTTTTGTCCAGAAAACCGCCTCTGAGAACGGGCTAATCGTAAATGGAGCAAATCTTGAAGCATCGTCTCCGGTAGTTCGGGCTTCTGCTGAAACAGGATTAATACAAATAGACAGGATAGTTCTCAGCGTTAGAATCACGGGCAAGTATTCTTCTTTTAAGGATTTTCTTTCAAGCTTGTATAAAAACAGCCGTCTGGTAGGGGTTAGATCAATTACCATTGAGCCTGCTGGGCAAGAAAAAGAACATGTTTCTGACTTATTTGATTTTAACATTGAGGTGTATGCTAATTATTATAATAAGATAGAATAATATGGCAGTAAATTTTATTGAAAAGAAAAGAAAACAACAATACATGCTTTTTATAGCTCTGGGTGTTATCGTTGTCGCCTTTATTATTCTTTGGTTTGGTTATTTTAATAAGTCGACCCAGGCTCCAACTCCAGAAGAAGTAGTTATTAACAGAAAAAATATAGTTATAGATTACAGTATTTTAGAAAGCCCTATTTTAAAGACCCTGGTTCCTTTCCAAGAAACACCGTTATACGAGGGTGATCTTGGCAAAGAAAACCCATTTTTAAAATGATTAATTTAATTAAATCACTACTTAAGAAAGGAGTAATAGCAAAAGAGCAAGCTACAGCCTTAGAATACGAGGCAAAAAGCTCTAAGAAATCAGAGGAAGAAATTATTTTAAAGAATGCTGTTGTTACAGAAGATTTTTTGTTCGGCCTTAAGTCAGAGAAGCTGAAAATACCGTATAAAGTTGTTTCCACAGAAGATGTTAAGTTGAAAACAATGGAAACAATCCCAGAAGAATCAGCCAAATATTATAAAATGATACCTTTGGCTAAAGAAGAAAATAAGCTAGAAATAGGCATGGTTTTCCCAGAGGACCTGAAAGCCAGGGAAGCTTTAAACTTTTTAGCCAGACAGAATAATTTCAGTTACAAAATTTCCTTGATTAATTTGTCTAACTTCAACGATTTGCTTAAAAAATACAGGAGTTTGAAAAAAGAAGTAGGCAGAGCTTTAGAGGAATTAGAAACAGAAATAGAGCAGAGGCCGGAAGTTAAAGCAGCCCAAGTAGAAAGAATGGCAGAAGAGGCTCCCATTTCTAAAGTGGTAGCAGTTATTTTAAGACATGCTGTTGATGGATCAGCTTCTGATATTCATATTGAGCCAGGCAAGGAAAAGTTAAGGGTAAGATTCAGGCTGGACGGTGTTTTACACGCTTCAATATTCTTACCAATGAGGATTCTGCCTGCAGTCGTGGCAAGAATAAAAATACTTTCTAATTTGAAAATAGATGAAACCAGAATTCCTCAAGATGGAAGATTCTCAACAAAAGTAGCAGACAGGAATATTGACTTTAGGGTTTCTGTTTTGCCTACAACCTTAGGAGAAAAAGTAGTAATGAGGATTTTAGACCCAAGCCAGAAAAAGATTGACTTGGAATCTTTGGGAATAACAGGAAGGAATCTAGAGGTTTTAAAAAGAGGTCTTAAAAAATCATTCGGCATGATTCTTTCAACAGGCCCTACCGGATCTGGTAAGACCACTACCCTTTATTCTATTTTAAATCTTTTTAACGACGGTAAGGTTAATATATCAACCCTAGAAGATCCAGTTGAGTACTACATGGAAGGAATTAACCAGTCCCAAATTAGGCCTGAAATTGGTTTTGCTTTTTCAAATGGATTAAGAGCTCTTTTAAGGCAAGACCCTGATATTATTATGGTGGGTGAAATTAGAGATGAAGAAACAGCCTCTTTGGCAATTCATGCTGCTTTAACAGGTCATATCGTGCTGTCAACTTTGCATACCTCCAACAGCTTAGGTGTTATCCCCAGGCTAATTGATATGGGCATTGAAAAGTTCTTAATCCCTCCTACCTTGAACTTGGCAATGGCTCAGAGATTAGTTAGAAAGCTTTGTCCCCATTGTAAAGAGAAAATAAAAGCGCCTGAAAAAATCGCAGAAAGGATTTTGAAAGAGCTAAAAGAAATGCCAGAAAGCGCTAAAAAAGAGATTAAAATAGGAAAAGAAATAGAAATTTATAAGCCAAAAGGATGCAAGCGCTGTAATATGCTGGGATATTCTGGTAGAATAGGCATTTTTGAGATTCTAGAAATGACAACCTCGTTAGAAGATTTAATAGTATCTAAAGAAGCCTCAGAAACTAAAATCAGCCAAGAAGCAGAAAAACAAGGAATGATAACAATGAGACAAGACGGAGTATTAAAAGTTTTAACCGGCTTAACCTCTTTTGAAGAAATTCTAAGAGTGGCCGAAGATTAATATGAGAACAATTTTATTAGTGGAGGATGACCCGTTTTTAGTAGATATTTACTCTACCAAATTAAAAGAGGCAGGGTTTTCGGTTGAAGTAACCCAGGACGGAGAAGAAGCGTTAAGGAAAATAAAAGAGACAGGTTTTGACTTAGTCTTGCTGGATATTGTTCTGCCCACGGTAAACGGCTGGGAGATTCTAAGAAATATCAAAAGAGATCCTAGTCTAAAAGAATTAAAAGTAGTTGTTCTTTCCAACCTTGGAGAGAAAAAAGAGATTGAAAAGGGTTTGGAGGAGGGGGCTGCTAGGTATTTGGTAAAAGCCCACTATACTCCAACTGAAGTTGTAAAAGAGGTTAAACAAATATTAGAATAACATGAAATATGCCCCAATTTTAAATGATTTAATAGAAGTAGTTTTAACTCAGAAAGCGTCTGATCTGCATATTTCTGTAGGTCATCCTCCTGTTATCAGGATAGGCAGGAGACTTGTTCCTTTGGTTAAGAGACAAGCTCTAACTGCAGAGGATACAAAAGGGATAGCTTTTGAAATGCTTACAGAGGATCAGCAGGAAAGATTTATCAGAGAAAAGGAGATGGATCTTTCTTACAGTTATAAAGATGAGGCCAGATTCAGGGTAAACGTGTTTTTTCAAATGGGAAGTGTTTCTTGTGCTTTAAGATTTATTCCTAAAAAGATATCTACTATAGAAGACTTAAATATGCCTCCGATTCTTCACGAGTTTATAAGGCCTGCCCAGGGATTTATTCTTATTACAGGTCCTTCTAGCCAGGGTAAATCAACAACCATGGCAGCCTTGGTAGACGAAATAAACCATACTAGAGCAGTTCATATGATTACTATTGAAGATCCAATAGAATATGTTTTTGAAGATGACAGGGCAGTTATAGACCAAAGAGAAGTTTTTAAAGACAGCTTAAGTTTTGCTAAGGCCCTGAAAGCAACGTTCCGCCAGGACCCAGACGTTATTATGGTAGGAGAAATGAGAGATCCTGAAACAATTTCTACAGCCATTACAGCAGCTGAAACAGGCCACCTGGTTTTGGCTACTCTGCACACTAATTCAGCCTCTCAAACGATTCATCGTATTGTTGACAGCTTTCCGGGCGTACAACAAGGACAGATTAAATCTCAACTCTCTTCTTCTTTGCTTGGAGTTGTTTCTCAAAGATTAGTTCCCAGGATCAAGGGCGGCTTAATACCTGCCTGCGAAATTATGATGAATACTCCGGCAGTGGCAAATCTAATAAGAGAGGGCAAGGTTCATGAGATTCCAATGGTTATTGAAACATCTGCTGAATTGGGCATGATTTCTTTAAATAGATATTTAGCAAATCTTGTAAGAGCAAAAGAAGTTTCTTTAGAAGCAGCTCAAAGTTATTCTCTAAATCCAGAAGAGCTAAGAAACCTAGTAAAAAGATGAAATATAGTTATCAGGCAAGAACTAGAGACGGCAAGGTTCAAACCGGTATTGTTGAAGCTTCCG
>CAZNBW010000027.1:0-7262 GCA_964571585.1 uncultured Candidatus Saccharibacteria bacterium
TCTTCTTTTTGTGTGAAGCCAGGCTTCACACAAATTAAATAAAAAAGCGCTAGATTATAAACTAGCGCTTAAATTTACCGCGTAAAATGGAAAGCCCCAAACTAATAAATAACTACTTCTTTAAGACTTTCTTCCTTTTCGGCTTCCTCTCTGCTCATACAGTCCCATACCTGTAAAGCAACTGGTGTTTCGTCGCTCACAATAAAAAAGTTACAATCTCCCGGACCGATCCTCATAGCGAACGGCCCATCGTTAATCTTCCTCTTAACGTTAGATACTTTTGCTGTCCCGTCGGGAAGCATAAAGCCCATGGAAAAAGTAGCTTCGCGTGAACCTCCTGGACGGGGTGCTGGCTCAAAAATAACAATTTTCCATTCTTCTCTAGGAGCATTTTCGGGCAAATTTTTATCCCCTTTAACTTCTGTAAAACCTGAGCAGTATTTGAAATCTTCTTTTATATTTACCTTTTTCCATCTTTGAAATCTTTTCACTTTCATAAGTGTTCCCTTTCTATATATATTTATATTATTGTAATGTGCTAAACTAAACTAACCCTATTGTATCATATAATCTTATTTATGTCAAACCAAAAAGCAGCAACACGCTGCTCTTCTTTTTGTGTGAAGCCAGGCTTTACACAAATTAGGTAATTGTTAGGCTAAAGTCTTGAGGATTTACTTGAATCTTACAGCCTCTGGGCAGTTTATCTGCCAGAAAGGCAGAAGCAATATTATTCTCTACTTTATCTTGAATAACTCTTCTCATCTCCCTGGCTCCAAAAGTTGGGTTATACCCTAGCTCAACTATTCTTCCTTTAAGTTCTTTAGTTATAACAAACTCAATGCCTTTTTCTTTTAGGTTTTTTCCCAAAGAGCTAAGCATTAACTGAGCAATATCTAAAAGGTTCTGCTTGCTTAAAGGAGTAAACACAACGGCTGCGTCAAATCTGTTAACTAATTCTGGCCTGAATATTCTCTGCTCAAAGACATAATCTAAGATTCTCTGCCTTACTCCTTCCCAGTTTTCTTTGCTCTTCACTGCTTCCAATATTATCTCATATCCTGCATTGCTAGTAGCTATAATAATGCTGTTTTTGAAATCAACTTTTCTGCCAACTCCGTCTGTGATATGACCCTCATCTAAAACCTGTAAGAATAGATTCAATATATTGGAATGGGCTTTTTCAAACTCATCTAAAAGAATTAAAGAGAAGGGATCTTCCCTAACCTTAGTCGTTAAAAGCCCCTGCTCTGTTGAAGTGCCTATTAACCTGTCTATGTCTTTGGTGTTTTGGAACTCAGACATATCCAAACGAATCATCCTATTCTCTGAACCAAAATAGGTTTGAGCTAATGCTTTTGAGGTTTCTGTCTTACCTACTCCAGTAGGACCCAAGAACAAGAAAGCTCCCATTGGTCCTTTTCTCACTGTTATCTCGGACCTGGCTCTTCTCAAAGCAGTACAGATCTCTTTTACTGCCTCATTCTGATTTATAATTCTCTTGTGCATTCTTTCTTCTAAATTAAGAAGAACTTCTTTCTCTTTGCTCTCTACGTCCCCTACTGGGATTTCTGTTTTTTGGGTAACAAGCTTTGCCACGTGAGAAGGCAAAAGAACTTTTTCCCTTTTCTTCTGAACTACTACTTCTTTTAAAAGATCTATTGCTTTTTCTGGAAAGGCCTCTGAAGGAAAATACCTGTCTGCCATAGAAACAATCTGTTTTAAGGCAGGATAGGAGATAAACATTTTATACTGCTTTTCTAAAGAAAAAGTCATATCTTCTAGAAGACACAATGTATCTCTCTGGGAAAGCTCAGAAACTTCTACTTTAGCAAAAAGAGATAAAATAGCAGAGTTCCTCTCTATATTCTTGTGAAGCCCCTCATAAGTAGTAATCCCTATTATCTGAAAATCCGTATAACGCAGATAAGGACTTAGTATCCCAGATATGTTTATTGTTCCTAATCCTGTCTGCTGACCAATAAAAGAATCGATTCCGTCTATAACCAAGGTAATATTTCCTGCCTTAGTAGCTTCCTGGAAAACCTTGTCTAGAACTACTTCTACCTCTTCTGCGCTTTCCAGTTGAGCTAGCAAAGAACTCATATCAAGCTCTACCACTCTTCTAAAATTAACCTCTGGCAAGCTTTCTCCCTTATTGCTCTTCTGAGCTAAATGATAAACAATATCTCTCTTGCCTACTCCTGGCTGGCCTACTAACAAAACGTTATTTTCTCCTCTAGTAGCTAAAATCCTTTCTACTGACTCTAGTTCCTCTTCGTGTCCAATAAACTCCACATCTGTCTTTCTTACAATTTCTGTGATATCCATGGCATGTTTATCTAAAGTTATTGTATAGCCTGCTCCCCAGCTTTTTGCCAAGGTACCCATCTTAGTTAAGTTTTCATAATCCCAAAACCTTTTTCTCTTCTTTTCCCTTTTCTCAATATTCTGAAGCCACCAAGATAAGTTTTCAATATCTTCTGCCTTTAGCCTGTTATTCAACAGTATCTTTTTAAACACTGGGTCTGTTTTAGCTAATGCATAAAATAAATCCTGGATTTCGATTCTTTCATGGCCTTTTACTAAAACTTCTTTTAAAGATTCTTCTATTGTCTCTTTAAAGTTCTCAGAAAAGTCTACTGGCCCTGTTTTGGCAACAGCCATTTTCTTGATTTCCTTTTTAACAATATCTTCTGCTTCTTTCAGGTCTAACAGAAGACGGCTGAATATGAAATTGAGTTTCAGGGACTTGTCTTTTAGAATAAAGTTTAAAATATGGGTAGAAGTAATCTCAGGAGCCGTATTTGTCTTAATGGCTGAACTCACGGCCCTGGCAGACTCCAAGCTCAAAAGCTCTGCTGCATTATACTTGTCTGTATCTGATAAAACCTGTTTAACGTTTAATAATAGGGTGGGGTTTTTAATCCTTGTATTAAAAAAGGCCTCTTGCAGCCAGAAAAAGATAAACAAGCAAAGAAACATTATAGAGAAACCCAAGATAGGCCTATTTATAGAATAAGGCCAGCTCCCTCCCAAGAAACCGTAAGTAAACAACACTACAAACAAGACAAAGAAAATCAAACAGGCCCTTTTTAAATCATCAACAAGCTTAAAAAAAGAAAACCTTTCTATAATTAATGACTTGTATATTTCTGTTTCTTTAAGATTAAAGTTCATACTAGAAAAACAACAGCTTAAAGCCGAATAAAAATCCTCCGACCAAAAGGGCTGGCATTATTACCCAGACAAATAATGCTGCCATACCTGCTGTTAAAATAACTAATTCCAGGATTACGCCAATAACTATTAAAGCAATCCTGAGCACAGCGCCGATAGCCCTAGACATCACATTAAAGACAAAGCTCTCTATATTTTTCCAAAAATCAAACATCTTAGCGTAAGGAGAGTAATATTTATGCCAATGGGAAAAAAGAGTCCTCAACAAAGTAGGAACAGAGAAATATTCCATATTAAACAAAAGAAAATTCTTCCAGGCTTTCAACAGGCCGGAAATCATATCGATATAGTACCAAGCAAAGAATCTAGGTAAAATACTTATCATTAATATATTATCGCAATTTAGCTTGACTGGGTCAAGTTTGTCTGGTAAGTTGATACAGAACAAGCAGAACCTTAAAAATAAAGAAAGGATAAATAATGAAAGATATAAGGCAAAGAACCAAGTCCTGGTGGAAACAAAACACAGCTAATGTTATTACTGTTACTGGCCTGATAGTCTCTTCTTGGCTGTTAGTTGAAATAATCTTTAACCCGCAGAACCTAACAAAGATTTTCTTTTTATACTTATTATCTGGAGCCAGTGACTTTTTTGACGGCAAAGTCGCAAGACGTTTAAATATAGAAAGCCCTTTTGGGTCAATTGCTGATCAGTTTAGAGATAAGGTTTTATTCTGCCCTTCGCAGATAATCCTGGTATTCCAATACCATAACAGATTTCACCCTTTTCTTTTTGCTTTAATATTCGTTTTCGCAGCATTAGAGCTGCTAACTTTTTTCGGCGGAGTCGTCGGAATCTTCTGGAATATTAAAGGAACTAAGAATATAAACATAGAATCCAGCAATTGGGGTAGGAAGAAAACTTTTGCCGGCTTCATTGTAAGCCTGTTAATAATCTTTTACATCTATCCTTTCAATCCTGCCACCAGAATAATCAAGAACCTTGCTTTAGCTATTGCTTACTTTGGCTTAATACTCATGATATATTGGAGCTTAAAGAACTTAGCGGAATACAAAGGAAGGGCCTGGCCAAACAACAAAAAAGCTCAGTGAAACACTGGGCTTTTTCTATAAAAAACGCCGTAATAAATATTAATTACGGCGATTTAAGTTCTTGAAGAATTGAAATCTAGACATCAAGTTCTTCAATTTGTTCCTGTCTTTGCATATAGAGCAAAGGATTTTTAAGAGCCAGAATATTTGTGGCCATCAGAATAGCATTTTCTTCTGGCCAGACCGTAGCAAGTGGCACAAAAGAAGGCATTCTAACGCTACTCCAAATATCTTCTGAGAACTTATCAATCGTGGCAGGCACAGCTATAACAGGCCATCCACTACAGGCTGCAAGCAAAGGACCCAATCCGTTGCTTCTGCCGACTTTTGCGATAATCACTCCTCCGTCTGGATAATCTCCTAGAATTCTATTAAGTCTATCCAAACACATTCTAGGAGATTTATGCCCGGAAAGCGTGACTTCAACAACATCCACACCACAATTTTTGAATGAAGCATAAATTTCTGGAAACTCGTCATTAGATGAACCTCTCCAAAACACCAAAGCCTGTCTAGGAACCCTAAATTGTTCCACTAAGGAGGCGACTATGCCATACTTTCGTTCTACCTCATTAAGTTCTTCGCCCTGCCTAAAAGCTTCTTTGCTCAGTTCCTCCCATTTTGCGCTTCGAAGTCTCCAGCTATCATTGTCAATTACATCGGCAACCAGAAGAGTATTTGAACTATCCGTAATGCCAAATTCTATCTTCATATCAATGAGGCGAAGTCCCAAAACATTCCATGCTCCTTCAAGCACTAAGAAGACTTTCCTGATAGTATTCTCCATTTCCTTGATTATCGTTTTATCCTGAAGAAGCATACGACCTTCAATTGTCTTTCCTAGATCTGCTTGAGGATCCCAGGCAGGTCTTTTAGAGTGCAAAAGCTTCCACTCCTTATTATACGGATTCATAATGAGAGGATCCTCCTCTCCTTTCTCGGGATCAAGTCCATCTACTAGAACTCTGCCCCGGACAAGAAGCTGACCCTTGGTTGTCTTTAGAAAGAATTCTGTTAACAATTGATGAAAGCGACTGGGTGTTTGTTCTTCCGTAGACGTAAACTCAGGGTGTCTCTTAAGAAAACTCCCTGTACCGAATCGTCTGACAACAACCTCTAAAGGAATCATTGCACATTTTTGTGCAAGGAATTCCGTAGGAGAAAGCTGTTCCTTATAAGCAACAGGAATCCCCGCTTTTCGCAAAAGCTCAAAAACTCGGCACGTAGTCGTAGTAGAATAAACAGCTTTTGCCGCAAATTGCTTGGTAAGACTTGGGTCATCAAACGCAGTAACGGCATCTTTTTGTTCAATAATTACCTCTCCCGCGCGACCTTCAACCTTCCAAATCTTCTTTGTCTTACCTTCTGCCATTAGTCTTCCTTTTTGATATCGCATTTTATTGTTCCTTTCTATAAGTGAGACGGGTTCTTTCTTCTTCGCTATACGCTACAATCTCAAGCGCCTTTTTTTCTGCATCGCCTGTATACTTTTCTGGGTGATGTAAAAGCGTCCATACTTCTTCTGGAATCGCATTTACGACTACCTGTAGATCAGAATCATTGAGAGCAAGCTCCTCAAGAACATCTACAAGAGAAGTATTCTTCTCTTTGGCCATAGGAACTAATTTCCTATTTACGAACTCATGAGCATCTCCTGAATATCCAGCTATTTGGAGAGCAATATAAAGAGGTTCTGCTAAAATAAGGTGTGATCTCATTTCAAAGTTTTTCTGACAAGCATCTTGATGGAATGTCACCCTAGCCAAGAAAGAAACCCCATCTTTGTTTTCTCTGAGCAGAGTATTGAGCTGCTGCTGAAGATTAATCAGAATAATAGGATAATCCCTAGCTACTGAGCTTCCCACCAGATCTCTTTGGTGTTCACTTATCAATGTGTCCAGCACTTTACCAAATTCGTTTTTTGTCTTTATCCACATCCCTTCGAGATTTTCAAAATTTATTGGATTTCTCTTATGAGCCATCGTAGAAGAACCAACTTGTCCTCCTTCAAATGATTCAGCAACTTCGGCTATTTCACTTCTCATCAGATGCCTGCAGTCTCTGCCGAATTGAGCAAGAGTTGCCGAAAGCATGCAGCAAGAAAAAAGAAAATATCCGAGCGGTTCGGGTGGTAAGATTTGCGTACTAATTCTTGCAGGACTTAATCCTATTTTATCAAGCACATTATCTTCAAAAGTTTCCCCTTCTCGTCCGGTAAACTTAAGACCGACCTGTGCATTGTGTGCTCCGACCGCACCAGAGATTTTTCCAACCAAACCCTTACAGTAAAAATCCATTCTTTGCCAGTTGTAAACAATACGACTAAGGACTGTTGCCAGCCAAAAACCTACTGTGATAGGAAGAGCATGTTGTCCGTGCGTTCTGCCGATCTGGACTTGACCAGCTAACTTCCCCACATGATCAACAAACAATAGAACAATTTCATTAATTGCGGGACTTAAAACATCCTCGTAAGCATCTTTGAATTGCAGTATTCTACCTGTGTCGATGACATCATAACTGGTAAGCGGAATATGCACCCACCTTCCTAGCTTCCCATTGATAATTTCCTGACATTTTCTTACCAGGGCCCTAATATCATGATGGGTAATTTCTCTCTCGATTTTATCTACTTCGGTTGTGGAAATATCTAAAATCTTTTCAATAACCGGTTGAAGCGTTTTTAGTTCTTCTGCTGGTATCACCCCAATATCACCGAGCGTCTACAGAGTAGCAACCTCCACCATAGCTATTCTTCTATAAAGGTTGTCATAGCCAAAACATGGAATCATTTGTTTCGGTTGATACCGTGGATTTCCTGGTAAAATTAAGTTTTTCTCTTTTTTCATGACATTCTATCCTTTCTTCAATTATTAAAATAAAAAGAACTGTTTTTGTTTTTCTCTTCCCAATATTATCAACTATAAAGAGACCTGTCAAATTAAAAAAACAGCTGAAAAAAGGGTGAA
>CAZNBW010000028.1:0-6464 GCA_964571585.1 uncultured Candidatus Saccharibacteria bacterium
TGGCCTCATTACAAAATAACAATGAGATTTTGGGTAATTGGAATTGTAATGGCTATTATAGGAGTAGCAATACGTTTACTAGGATAAAAAAAAAGACAAGGGTATTCCGTTACGCTTGTCCTTGTTTTATTTGTTCTACAAATTGTCTAATCTTGGTTATGGCTACGCCTGTTTTTCTTTCAGCTCTTTTCGCAAGAAGTTTCTCTATATGGCGGTGTAATTGAGATGCCTTTTCTAAATCAAGAAGATATTTTAACTCATCTTCGTTCGGACCAATTGCCTCAATTCTTCTCCACAGCTCTTCGGTTAACTTCTTATCATCAGTTCTTTTAAATAAAAAAATTAAGATTTGCTTGGCCTTTCTCATGCTGATAGATTTTTTATCAATCCTTTCAAAAAGTTCTTGAGCTGCTTTCGCCTCGCCCAAATCTATTAATTCAAGTAAGTTATCGGGAGTGCAAATATCAAAGCATTGCCTCCAAATAGTATTCTCTAGCCTTGAATCTAATTCTAACACCTCTTTGGGTAAACCAAGCACTCTGTAAAAATCAGCGAATGTAAGGTTTATCCTGCTTAAGAATTCTCTTAGAACTGACTTCTGTATTTCTGGGTAATCAATTTCTCTTGCAAGTAAAACCAGGTTTCTTGCACTAAAATTACTTCTATGCTTGTGCCAAAAGATACGCAGCTTATATTTGGGAGAATCCTTTCTATTCTTGCGAGCTTTTTTCCTTTTATTCCTTTTATCTTTTTCTTGCTTATTCATATATTCTCCTTTCAAAGAACAAATAAACATACTATTGAATATTAAATCTTATTTTAACTTTTGTCAATTTTCTGGTATTATATAATATTATGATTGGAGTTTTTGATTCTGGGGTAGGAGGGTTAAGCGTGGTAAAAGAAATAACCAAAATCCTACCCAACTACCAGATTACCTATTTTGGAGACACAGCAAGACTCCCTTATGGAACAAAGGGAACTGATTTTGTTAAAAAGTATTCTGCTAAAATAACTTCTTGGCTTTTAGACAGAGGAGCTAAAATAATTGTTGTTGCCTGTCACACATCTTCTGCCCAAGCTGGAGAATTTTTAAAAGATAAGTTCAAAGATATTCCTGTTTTTGACATGATAAGCCCTGCTTCAAAGAAAATATCAGAGAGAAACTTTAAAAAAATAGGGATAATAGGCACGCCCGGAACAATAAAAAGCAGCTCTTGGGAAAAACATCTGTCTAAAACATCTCCTGACTTAAAAATATATTCAAAGGCCTGCCCCTTGTTTGTCCCCTTGGTTGAAGAAGGCTGGATAGACAATAAAGCAAGTAGAGAAATAGCAAGAGAGTATCTAAAGAATTTTAATAATATAGAAGCTTTAGTTCTAGCCTGTACTCATTATCCAATGCTTGAAAAAATAATTAAACAAACTATTAAGACTGAAATAATAGATCCGGCAGAAAGCTTAGCCAGAGAGCTAGGGCTTTTCTTGAGAGATAACGGCCAGATAAAGCTGAAAAGGGCAAAGAATGAATTCTTTTTTTCTGATGAACCGTATAATTTAGATAAGATAAGCTATTTATGTTTAAATCAAAAAATAAAACCAATAATAAATGACCCTTTTTAAGAATAAAAAAGTAGTAATAATGGGTTTGGGTTTGCACGGCGGGGGAGTAGGAGTTGCTAAATTCTTTGTGAAGCAGGGAGCTGATGTTTTAATTACTGATTTAAAAACTAAAGGGCAACTAAAGAAATCAATTGGTAAACTAAAATATCTTCCTGTTAGGTTTGTGCTTGGAAAACACAAAGAAAAGGATTTTATTGAAGCTGATTTTATTATTAAAAACCCGGCAGTTAGATCAGATTCTAAATATTTAAAAATAGCTAAAAAGCATGAAGTTCCAGTTAAAACAGACATTCAGATATTCTTTGAATTGTTTGAAGGAGAGATAATAGGAATAACCGGAACTAAGGGCAAGTCAACTGCTGCTACTTTGATATACAAATTATTAAAAACAAAATACTCCAATACTTTTTTAGCGGGAAATATTGGAATTAGCCCATTGGAAGTTCTAAAAAAAACAGATAAGAAAAGTAAAGTAATTTTAGAACTCTCCAGCTTTGAATTGGAGGATTTAAAAAAAAGCCCTCATGTAGCTGTGATAACAACTCTTTTTGAAGACCACTTAAACAGATATAAAAGCTTTAAAAAATACATTAACTCTAAAAAACCTATTTTTAAGTTTCAGTTTAAAGATGATGTGCTGTTTTTGAATAAAGATAATAAATATACCAAGGATTTGGCAAAAGAAGCTAAAGGCAGAATAATATTCTTTAAACAAGGGAAATCAAGTATTTCTGTTGCTAAATACTTTAAAATACCCACAAGAGATATTAACAAAGTTCTTTCTTCTTTTAAGGGCGTTCCTCACAGACAAGAACATATTGCTGTTATTAGGGGAGTAAAGTATATCAACGACACTGCCTCAACAACTCCCCAGTCGACAATAATGGCAATTAAGAAGTTTAAGAATATAATCTTGATAGCTGGCGGAGAGGATAAAAACCTAAATTATAAAGAATTAAGAAAAGAGATTAAAAAACATGTAAAACATTTGATATTATTTCCGGGCAGTGCTACCAACAAGATTAAAAGGGGGCTTAATCATACTCTTGTTAACTCAATGAAACAGGCAGTTGTTAAAGCCTCAAAGGTTGCTCAAAAAGGGGATACTGTTATACTTTCTCCTGCTTCGGCCAGCTTTAATATGTTTGAGAATGAGTTTGACAGAGGAAACCAGTTTATAAAATATGTCAAAGAAATCATTTAAACTAGATTTTTATATCATTGTCCCAGTCATAATTCTTTTAATTATAGGCGTCTCTGTTTTGAGTGGCGTTTCTGCGATAATATCCCAAGAAAAATTCGGCAACAGTACTCATTATCTTTTTCATCAAATAACACTTGGCATTATACCAGGAATTATCTTAGCTGCTGTTGCTTATTTCCTGCCGTTAAAGTTTCTTAAAAAGCTTGCATGGATTCTTTTGTTAGCAAACCTGCTAGCAATGATATTAGTCTTCATGCCAGGCCTTGGAATTATTGCTGGAGGAGCCCCCCGCTGGCTTAAATTAGGCCCTATTTCTTTTCAGCCTTCTGAGTTTTTAAAGCTGAGCTTTATTCTTTATGTTGCTGCCTGGCTTTCCAATCCGATGAGGGAGAAAGAAAAGAACTTTAAATATACTTTAGTTCCTTTCTTAATAATAAGTGCTGTTGTTGGCTTTCTTTTTACCCTACAGTCGGATGTAAGCACCTTGGCTATCATATTATTGTCTTCTTTAATAATATACTTTACAGCAAGCACTCCTCTTTGGCATACGGGATTGATGGCTTTAGCAACAGCATCCGGAGCTGCTCTTCTTATAGTCACTTCCTCATATCGGTTAATGAGGTTAAAAATACTGCTTGGAATAATTAATGATCCGGTCGGCTTGGGCTACCAAATAAAGCAGATATTAATAGGTATAGGGTCTGGCGGGATATTCGGTCTTGGATTGAGCATGTCTAATCAAAAGTTCGGTTTTATTCCCCAGACAATGTCTGACTCTATCTTTGCTATATACTCTGAAGAAACAGGACTTATCGGCTCTCTGTTCTTAATAGCTCTCTTCATTTTTTTGCTTCTTAGAAGCTTTCAAGTAGCCAAAAGGTCATCTGATAGATTTTCCAAGCTTTTTGTCATCGGTTTTTCTTCTTGGATATGTATTCAGGCCTTTGTTAATATGGGAGCCATGGTAGAGATAATTCCTTTAACCGGGATTCCTTTGCCTTTCTTAAGTTATGGGGGATCTCATATAATAACAGAGCTGATTGGGGTAGGAATACTTCTTAATGTTTCAAAGAACAGCCAAAAATGATATAATATTCTAATATGCGTATAATTTTTACAGGCGGTGGAACCGCAGGCCATGTTTATCCTTTGCTCTCTGTTATTAGAGAACTAAAAAAGAATTACCCTTTTGCTGGTTTTGAGTTCTTGTATTTAGGACCAAAAGACAAGTTTGTTAAAAGCGTTCTTGCTTTTGAAGGAGTAAAAGTAAAAACAGTACTTGCTGGAAAATACAGAAGGTATTTTTCTTTTAAGAACATCCTTGATGTTTTTAAAATACCGATCGGCATAATTCAAGCCTTTTATCATGTATTTGTATTTTCACCAGAGCTTATCTTCTCAAAGGGGGGATACGGGTCAATACCAACAATTCTAGCCGGCTGGTTTCTGCAGGCTCCCATATTTCTTCACGAGTCAGACGTTGTTCCCGGACTGGCCAACAGAATAGGTTCAAGGTTTGCAGTAGAAATATTCATCAGCTTTTCTATTAAAGAAACTGAGTATTTTCCGGCTCAAAAAATGCTCTCTGTGGGAAATCCCATAAGAACAGAGCTATTAAAAGGATCTGAGAAAGAAGCTAAAAGAGTATTTTCCCTAACCGGGGAAAAGCCTGTTGTTTTAATAATGGGCGGGTCTCAAGGCGCCCAAAAAGTAAATGATAAAATGCTTTCTGTTCTCCCCGAAATGCTTAATGATTTTGAAGTAATCCACCAAACCGGAAAGAATAATTTCAAACAAGTACAAGAAGAATCAAAAGTTATCATAACGGATAATGCCAGAAGATATTACCACCCTGTTCCTTTTATGGACATCAAAGAAATGGCTCATGCTTTAAAAAGAGCTGACTTGATAATAAGCAGAGCGGGTTCGGGCAGCATATTTGAAATAGCAGCATTGGGCAAACCCTGCATCTTAGTACCCCTAGAAGGCTCTGCACAAAATCATCAAATTAGAAACGCTTATGCAATATCTCAAAGGGGAGCTGCTCTAGTTATTGAAGAACCTAATTTTAGGCCTCATTTTGTTTTGGAGAAAATAAAGCTTCTCTTTTCTAACCCAGAGAAAATGAAAGACCTGGGAAATAGAATGAAAGAATTCTCCAGGCCTTATGCTGCGAAAGTCATTGCTGAATATTTGATGGCTTACCTAAGCCAATAACAAAAAGAGCGCCAAAGTTATTTTAACTCTGGCGCTTTATCTTTGTCATAGATCCGGCTTTTTGCCGGTTGTAGCCCATTCCCGAACCTTTTCATACCTCTCAAGCCACATATTCCAGTCTGGCGAATTCGGATCAATTGCTTCCCCGTTTTTGTAGGGAATACGGACCTCATTAAGAGTTCCATCAAATCCAAAATCTACAAATACTATCTCTACTTCGTCCCAAGCCCTAAAGGCTTTTATGGACACTGCTCCGGGTAGTCCAATATCCCAATCTTTTTCGTATGCATAAGCACGGACCCATGTCTCGGGTGATTCAGGGATTCGAAGGTTTGAAAAAATAGGGATTACAATAAAAACAACAAAGAGAGCAATACTAAATACGGCTACATAGGGGTAAAGACCTGACTTATCCATTTTTAGCTCCTTTTAAATAAATTGTTAACAAAGATTTAGTTTCTTTTCACTATCATAGTTATATCACTATATCTTCTTTTTGTCAATATGTTGTTGTTTTTTCTTTGAGAATTGTATAAAATAGATTAATGGCAACTATTGATGAAATCAGAAAAGCAAGAATAAAAAAGCTTAAAGCATTACAAACTGCTGGTATTTCGGCCTATCCTGGAATAACCAAGAGAACTCATACGATAGGAGAGGCTATTGATAATTTTTCTGAAATAAAAAAAGAAATAGTTTTAGTTGGAAGATTAATGTCTTTAAGGGGACATGGAGGCCTTATTTTCTCTAACATAGAAGACTCTACAGGAAAGATACAAACTATGTTTAAAAAAGACAAACTGGGACCAAAAGGATTTAAGTTCTTTGTAGATAACTTTGATATAGGAGATCTTGTAGAAATAAAAGGCAGGCTGATTAAGACCAAAAGAGGGGAAAAGACTTTGCAAGTGGCTGCCTATAAGATGTTGGCAAAATCTCTCCTGCCTCTGCCTGAAAAGTGGCATGGGCTGCAGGATGTTGAAGAAAGGTTTAGGAAAAGATACTTAGACTTAATCTTTAATAAAGAGGTAAAAGAAAACTTTGTTTTACGATCTAAAATAGTTTCAGAGTTTAGAAGTATTTTTGAGCAAGAAGGCTTCTTGGAGGTTGAAACCCCTATTTTACAGCCAGTTTACGGGGGAGCTACAGCTAAACCTTTTAAGACTCACTTAAACGCCCAGAACCTAGACCTATACATGAGAATATCTCCAGAGCTTTACTTAAAAAGATTGATCGTAGCAGGATTTGAAAAGGTCTACGAAATAGGCAAATGCTTTAGAAATGAAGGCATAGATAGGTCTCATAATCCTGACTTTACAATGCTTGAATTTTATTGGGCATATGCTGACTACAAAGATCTAATGAAGTTCACAGAAAAGATATTTGTTTCTTTGCTCAAGAAAACCCTTAAAAAAACAAC
>CAZNBW010000029.1:0-6238 GCA_964571585.1 uncultured Candidatus Saccharibacteria bacterium
TAAAAGAAATTGAAAAAAAGAGTGTTGATGCGGCAAAAGAATACGCAATGGATTGGTTGTTGCAAAAGGAGATTAAGGTTGGAAACGGAAATTTAGAACTAAGTTATCCTGGCATAGATAATGAATGGCATAAAGCTGTTTTTTCTTATGTAATTGTACAGAAACCAATAGATTTAGAGAACTCGGAAATGGCAATAGAGTTTCACTCTCCTGAAATAATCAAGGCCCCGGCCTTAATAGCAGGTTATCAATGGGAAGGGGGTATTGAAAATATACCTCCTTTTATTTTACGCGTTAATGGCACGGTTGAAAAAAGTGCTAGGACATATTATGGCTATAGATGGACAAAAGGGCCTGATATAGAAGTTATTTTTAATGAACCAGTGCCTAAAATAGAAATAGAGGAAAAAGGTCTATTGGAGAGCTGGATGGATAAAATTAGTTTATATGCGCAGAAGATAAGAAAAGCAATAGATGTTGTGGGGAGTATTTTCAGACGGGCGGGAAATTTTTTCTCAGATATAAATCCATTTACTGCCAAAGTTATCCCCGATTTTAGCTATTCCAATGATTCTTACGATAGTTTTAATGATACTTTTAAAGAATTTCAGAGCATAGAACAAGAAATTTTAGAAGTTTCAGAGCAGATAGAAGAAAAAAGTAGAGGCCCGTCCTCTACCTTATCTTTGAATCAGATGCAGGATATTCTTGATGATATTGCAGAGCAAGTGGATGTTTTGAACAAAAAAGTAGGCGAGCTAATACCAGAAGAGGAACAAATAGATCAGGATGCTATAGAAGCGGAGTTTGTTTTACAAGAATCAGAAGAGGAAGAAAGAGCAATAGAAGAAGAAACAATTATTTTTGTGCCTTTAACAAATACAAATTCAGCGACCAGAGCAAGAAGCGGCGGCGGAGGCGGTGGATCAACAAAAAACTCAGAGCCTGCGTGGTGCAGTATTTCCGCTAACCCAACCAGAGATAAGGTTGTTTTTAACGAAATCTCCTGGATGGGTGATCTTGAATCATCAAACAATGAATGGATAAAGTTAAAAAATATAACAAGCAGCGCAGTTAATTTAGAAAATTGGCAGATTTTTGATAAAGCCAAGCAAATAAAGATTATTTTTGGTTCCGGAGACAATATTGGAGCGTACGGTTTTTATCTATCGGAAAGAACAAAAGATTATACAGGAGCTTTAAATGATACAGATGAGTCTTTGTATCTTTTTGATTCAAACTGTGTTCTTCAAGATTTTGTTGAAGCAAATCCTGATTGGCCAGCAGGAGATAAGGATTTTAAGGAAACAATGAAAAGGAATGATAATCTTATATGGTATGATTATCCAGAAAGTTTAATAGAGGCTGAGTCTGATTCTAGCAATAATACTATTGGGTCGGTTTTAATTAACGAGGTAGCCTGGATGGGAACAAAATCATCTGCAAATGATGAATGGATTGAGCTTTTTAATCCTGGCTTAGATCCAATTGATCTGTCTGGCTGGCAATTTGTTTTTACGTTCTTAGTAGACGAGCCGCGAATAATTGTCTTAGATAATGATACTCCAACAATAGGCGCCCTAAGTTATTTTCTTATGGAAAGAAAAGACGATACAACTATTTCAGATATAACAGCTGACTATGTTTACATAGGTGCTTTAAATAATGATTGTTTGTCTTTAGAACTATTAGATAACGCCGACAATTTAATAGATGAGATTGTTTGCCCTGAAAATAATTGGCCGGCAGGGGATAATAAAGGCAGAATTTCTATGGAGAGAACAGGTTCAGGTAGCTGGTATTCTAATAACCTTATTGTTCAGAATGGAAAAGATGCAGAAGGAAACAATATTTGGGGAACACCAAAAGCAGAAAACAGCGTTTCTATTTCACCTACAGAGATTACAAAGCAATTGCCCTTTGAAGAGTTTGATGAAATCACCCTGTCTTTTATAAGCAGCCCATATATTATTAAGGTTGACTTGTCCGTGCCAGAAAACAAAACCCTGTTTGTTGAATCAGGAGTTGTCAATAGATTTTTTGACCCTGCCAGCGGGATAAATGTTTTAGGAATCCTTAAGGCTGATAACGCGATATTTACTTCTTTTAAAGATGATCCAGCCTTAGCCTTAAACCCAAGCTATGGCGATTGGGGCAAGATATATTTTGGCCCTACGAGCATTAATTCTGAGATTAAAAATAGCTCTCTGCGTTATGCCGGGGCAGATCCTACCGCAGCGTTTTGCTCTGATAATATGGCAGGTATTCAGATTGATAACAGCTCAGTTATTATTGATAATTCTGTAGTAGAGAAAAATAAGGGTAGGGGGATTATCTTAATAGATTCTGCGGCAATTATTAACAATACACAGATAACAGATAACCCTGCTTGTGTTGCTGATCCTAATCAATATGGAGGCCAAGGGGTTTGGATTTTAGGGGGAAGTCCCACGGTAACTAATTCTTTGTTTAGTCAAAATGATACAGGAATATTTATAGACAGTTATTCTTTTCCTGTAATTGAGAGCAATGTTTTTGAAGAAAATAAAAAACCAATATGGCTTTATCGTAGCTCGCCTTCTTTTTCTGGAAATCAGGCAAGTAATAATGATATAAACGGGATTTATGTTCACGGCGATAATATTCAAGATGCAACCTGGAAACAAGATCTGCCCTATATAATAGATGGCAATTTCTCTATTGTTGAAAATACTAGTTTGACCATAGAACCAGGAGCTGTAGTTGATTTTTATGATAGTTTCAGCGGGTTTAATGTGGCAGGAACCTTAAAAGCAGATAATGTTGAGTTTTCTTCATATAATAAAGATACACCGGTTCCTGGTTCTTGGGATAAGATATATTTTGGGCCTACAAGTTTAAGCTCTGAATTGAATAATGTAGTTCTAGAATACGGGGGAGGAGGTTTTGGAACGTCCTGTTCTCCTAGCATGGCTTCTATTTTAGTTGATCAGAGCTTAATTTCTTTAACAGATATTTTAGTAGATAATAGTCAATATAACGGGATCTTTTTAGGAAACTCAAACTCTAATTTAAATAATGTTACTGTTAATAATACTATTGCTTGTGTGTCTGATCTTTACAGTTATGGCGGTTTTGGCATAAATATAAATGGAGGAAATGTAACTATGAATAATTTGAGCTTTGATAATAATGCTAACTGTAACATATATATGGATAGCGTTTGTTATTCTTCTTTGCCAGAGCCCGAGGTTCCACAACTTCCACCAATTCTTCCAACCGAAACCCCTTCAAACAATCCTTAATATTCCTAAGCCAGGCCTAGCTAAGCCTGGCTTAGTTTTCCACAGGGATGAAAAAAGCCGTCTGGTATCTAATCAGACGGCTTTAACAAAATTTGGTCCGAAGACCCGTTCAACCAAAGTACTATTTTTATTTTACAAAAACCAGCAGCTTTGTCAACACTGTTTTTATTAGCGTTGTGTGAAGCCTGGCTTCACACAAAAGAAAAAGGCCGCCTGGGGGTGTCAGGCGGCTTACCTGTGGTCGGGCAGGAAGTGCCCAACGGGGGGATATCTAATTAAGAGAACTATTTTTATTATATAAATTTAGCATGGCTTGTCAAGTTTTTTTACCCAGATGAAATAGTTTTCCACAGATTGAGTTTAGATTGACCTAGTTTTTGGTTTGTGTATAATAGTATAATATGGCAAATCTTATTAAAAAAGTCATTGTGTTGAGTTTGCTTTTGGTTGCAGTTTTTGCAGTCTATGTAGCAAAGAATCAAGATCTTAGAGGGGACGTTCTAATTAGATTAGGGCTGGCAGCTTCTAAGGATTTCAAGATTCCAGAGGAGATAGTAATAGGCATGGAAGACATAAATATAGGTAGTTTGGAGTTAGAGGAAGAAGCTGAAGAAGTTGGAATTGTTGAAGTCCAGCCTTCACTACAAGCTGCTACGACGGGCGAGGAGCAGTCTTCGCTAGAGGCTACGGCTAGCCAGGGAGGGATTGGCGTTGGATCTGTTGAGGCATGGGAAGACAAGCCATTAGTAAGCTTAGAAGATATTGAAAAACAGGTTGGAGAAATTGCCCAACAGATTGAGTTAATCAGGCAAGAAATTGGTATTCTGGTTGCCATGAATGAAGTCAGGCAGGAAATAAAAGATTTGGCCAGGGAAAAGAATATTTTAAGCTCTATTTAATTTATGGAAGGAAAGGAGCTTATTGAGCTGACAAACAGGGTTTATAAGCAAACTCTTCTCTTCCCCAAAAAAGAGCCTTTAAGGTATAAGATAAGGGAAACAGCTGACGATATTCTAAAGAATGTTGTTGAATGGGAAGCATTAAATAAAAAAGATTTACTTTTTGAAATAGAAAAAGACCTCCAAGTTATTAAAGCCTATTTTAATGTAGTCAAATGGCAGAATTGGGTAAGTTATTTTGATATATTAAGAATAGAGATGGAATATGATAGGGTCGGTGATTTTTATAAAAGCCGGAAAATAGAAGAAACGCCGAAACAGACCGAGCCAGAAAAGAGAGAAAAGAAGATAATTAAGAAGATCTTAAACTTCAGAGAGCAAAAAATTCTAAATATTTTGAAAGAAAAAGAAAAAGCGCAAGTAGGAGATATCAAAGAGATCTTAAAAGACGTTTCAAAAAGAACCCTAAGAAGAGATTTTGACGATTTATTAAAACAACATTTAGTTGAAAGGATAGGACATAGCAACGACACATATTATGTCCTAGTAAAAGATTAGGACAAATAGTTGACATTTAATTTGTCCTAATATAATATAGAATGAGCAGTTCTAAAAAAGCATTTAGTCAAATATACGATAGTAGCATAGATAAGATTTACCGCTTTATTTTTTTTAAGGTGAATTCGCAAGAAATTGCTGAGGATTTATGTTCGGAAACTTTTTTAAAAGGATGGCAGGTATTTAAAGAAAATAGCAAGGAAATAGAAAATCCTCAAGCATTTTTATTTCAAATAGCTCGTAATCTGGTAATTGATTATTATAGGGAAAAAGGTAGAACTAGGACAGTACCAACAGACAGTATTCCCATAACTGACCCAGATGAGGACTTGCAGGAAAAAGCATTTGTTAATTCAGAGATAGAAATGATTAAAAATGCCTTGTCTGATCTAAAAGATGATTATCAGGAATTAGTTATTTGGCATTATATAGATGATTATACTATTCCTGAAATTGCTCAGATGATGGATAAGTCAGAAGGCGCTGTAAGGGTAATGCTGCATAGGGCTTTAAAATCACTTAAGAGCAAAGTGAATAATATTGAAGAAGCTTAATAAGAGCATCCGATAGTTATCGGATAAAACCCTGCCTTACCGGCAGGTAAGTGTAACAAAAAGGGGATTTTTACGTCATAACTATAAAATGGCTCACACCATGACCGAAAAACAACTTATTTGCCAATTGAAAAAGTTTAGAGATATTCAACCCAGAAAAAACTGGGTTGATTTAACTAAAAGTAAGTTGTTTGACGAGAATAATATAAAGGAAGAAAAGAGTATTGTGTCTTTTCTTGCTACTATAATTAAAGACTTGCAAATAGGGGAGAAGTTTGTTTTCCAGCACAAATTGGCTTTTTCATCCGTTTTGATTATTATTGTATTTTTTGGACTATTTGGCTTTGCCCAAAACTCTGTACCTGGCGATTCTCTGTTTGCTCTAAAAAAGATAACAGAACAAAGTCAGGCAGTTTTTATTAGCAGTGATTATAAGTCAATACGTAACTTTGAAATAGCTGGCAAAAGGCTGGATGATTTAGAAAAAATAGTCCAGAACAATGATGTTGGTAATCTAGCTTCTGCTATTACAGAATATAATGAAACAGTATCAAAAGCAGCTCAAACCTTAGGACAAATAGAAAACGTGGGAGATGTTGCCGTAGAAGTTAAAAAACTTCAGGAAAAAGAAAATCTAGTAAGATCTTTTGGAATAGAAATAGGAGAAAATAAAGATTTGGATAATGCAATAGCTGAGATAGTTAACAGAGAACTAGAATATTTAAAAGAAAAAGAATTAACAGAAGAACAAGATTTAGTTATAGCCGATATTGAGAAAGACATTGAAGAAGAAAATTATTCTTCTGCTTTGGAAAAAGTTCTTCTTATTGAAAAATAACGGAAACCGTTGCATTTTATGCATTTTATGGTTTTTTGAATGTTGGCCAAGGCCTAGTTTAAAAATTTTTAACATTCAAAAAACTGGAAAAGGTCGGCCACGGTT
>CAZNBW010000030.1:0-6108 GCA_964571585.1 uncultured Candidatus Saccharibacteria bacterium
TAAAAACCCGCCACCCCTTCTCAGCAATCTTTTTTAAAACTTCTACCATATGAGGATATTGAAGCCCGCAAAAAACCACATCATACTTTATCCTGTCCGGCTTATACTGGTGAATATTCCTGTCATAGCCATAAGGCATCCAAATTTTCTTTGGTCCAGGATCACGCCACACTTTCGGCGGCATATAGTGTTTCTGCATACAAACATAATAATCAACATCCTGAAGATAAGGCTCATAATTAACCGCATGGGGATCGGTGCCAATCAGGATATTTTTAATATCAGCCTTGCCGGGAAGAAAATAATTATCTGCCGCCTGAATTATTAATTTTGGCTCAAAACCATCTTTCCTGACGCTTTTTAAGACATCTTTAATCGGAACTTCCCTAAAATCAGGAGTTATTAAATCAGGAGGGAATTTATATTCAGGATAATAAAACTGCTCTCCCCATGGGATTTTGCCGTCAGAATATGGGCCGCATGAATAAACTTCATGGCCTGCTTCTTCCAAACCCCACTTAATATACTGCCCCATTGCTACGGGAAAGTGTTTATAAAAAATAGCTATCTTCATTTATAAAATTCCTTTTTAATCCATCTATTAGAAAAACTTGGTGTTTTTCTATGACAATCAATACATAAAGTTCTTCCATTATCTATTGCAAATCTTAATTCTGGAAATAAAGCAAAAGGTTTAATATGATCAGCATGAAGTTCTATATGTTTTCCTTTTCCGCTTTTTGCCCCACACCAAATACAAGTCCAATTATCTCTTTCAAAAACGGATTCTCGCCAAAGTTTATATTCTAGCGAGTTTCTAATTAATTTATTAATTGGAGTAATACCACCTTTCCAATTATAACAATTACTTCCTCTTATTTCTGGTCTAGGCCTACCACTTCTAAATTTACTTATTTTCCTTTTATGTTCTTTTGACATTGGCCCATATTTTTTACCCTTTTGAGCCTTACTAAACTTTTTACATATCTCTAAAGACATCTTTTTACCTTTATTCCAAGGTACCTTACCTTTTAATTTTTCTATATGTTTAATAGTTCTTCTATATACACCAGTAGGCATATTAATTTTTATAAAATTCTTTAACATTTTTAATTATGTATTCTATTTGAGTCCATGTTATATCGTAAAAAACTGGCAATGTTAAAAGCTTTTTCCATACCTTGTTTGTTATAGGTAACGGCCTACGAACACTTTTTTTCCAATAAGTCATCTCTGATAATGGTTTAAAATGAACAGAGGTTGCTATCTCTTTATCTGCTAAAAATTGGCTCAATTCATCTCTTTTTTCACACTGCATTGTGTAATATTGGCAAGTATGAGAGTAGCTAGGCGTTTTAATTTGTTTAACATTTTTAAAACTATCATTATAAAACGCTTGAATTGCCCTTCTCTTAGCTGTCATTTCCTCTAATCTCTCAAGCTGGCCTAAAATAATAACTGCGGTCAGATCATTCATATAAGCCTTAATTCCTTTTGATTGAGTAATATCATAGTCCCAAGAATATCTATGTTTGTTAGTCCGGTCATGGGTTGATTTTTCTACCCCAAGCCAGGTTAAAGTCCTTAACTTTTTATAAATACTTTCATCATTAGTAGTAATCATCCCGCCATCACCCGCAGGAAGGCTCTTAACTGCCTGGAAAGACCAAATAACAATATCAGCATACTCACCAACTCCAGGAGTAAACATAGCATGAGCCGCATCTTCAATAATCAAACCTTTAAATTTTTTTCTTATATCCTTAATATTTGCCAACCGGCCATGAGAATCAACGGTAATAATCGCTTTTGTCTTTCTGCTTATATGAAGTGCCTTAGGATCAAGGCATAAAGAATCTTCCTCTATATCAGCAAAAGTAACATCCATTCCATTCCACTCGCCAACAATAGCGTCAGAAACAAAAGTCATAGGAGTAGTAATAAGCTCACCGCCGGAAATATCATAAACCTTTAAACAAAGATCAAGAGCAGAGGTGCCGGAATTGCATCCTATTGCATACTTAGCGCCTACATATTTAGCAAACTTTTTCTCCAATTCTTTAGTTTTTGGACCAAACCCCCACCAGCCGGATTCTAAAACCTTTATTATTTCCTCATTTATTTTTTTACTTGTTGGCGGTTGTAATACCGGGATCATTTTCATCTTTCTTTTCAAACAACATCTGCCACAATGTTGTATCCAGAGAAGTATCCCTGGGTAATCTAATTGGTAAACTATTTCTTCTTATAGGAATAACTTTTTCATTAGTTTTTTTAGCTAACTGATAAAGGTTTTTTCTCTCTGTCCCTATATGGATCACTCTCGGCAACCTGCCAAAATTAGATATTGCCAGAGCAATTTTCTTAGCCATCACATCTATATAGTCTCCAGAAGTCCACATATCACAGGGAACCATGTCATGTTTGTAAGGCTTAGGTTTAAACAGGGTACGGATAATACAGTATTTTCTGGCTTTCTGAGCCTCAAATTCTCCCAAGAGTTTTGTTAAAGAATAAAAATTAACCGGATTAGGAATTGAACCTTCGTTATAATCCCCTTTTTCTCCGTCAAAAACATACTCAGTAGAAATGTATATTAAGAAAGGGGTTCTAAGAGCTATTTGTTTTGTCCCATAAACATTAGTCCGATAGCACAACCTCTTTTCGTATTCTGCTTTAGCCACATCCGTATAAGCGGCCAAATGAGCTATTACATCAGGCTGATGCTTTTTAAAAGCCGCCTTAATTGATTCTTTTTTAGTAATATCCATTTCCCCAATATCGGTTGGAATTACTTTAAGATCCTTATTTTTTGCTAATAGTTTTTTAAGCTCTGTTCCGAGCAACCCTTTGCTTCCCGTAAGGAGCAGCTTTGTGGTCACTTTTCAATTCTCCTTTCTCTAATTTATTTTTTAAGTTGGTAGCGTCAAACGCTAATCCCTGTTTTTTCCTTTCTTCAACTCTTGCGGTTTGTAAATCTAAATAAGTCAAACCCCGGCGCTTCATTTCTCTTTCCATTTTCTTTTCTTCCGGCTTGGCTTTTAATCCCATCACTTTCCAAAATGGGGTCGCATAATACTTCATTTTGGTTTTAAGGGATCTATGGTCTTTTAAAGATCCAATTCCATCCCGTTCCCTTTTCAACCTCTCTTTGCATTTCTTCCCTGGCATTACTCCATAAATCGGATGGATAATTGCCGGTTCTTTGCCGCAATTAGGACACTTGGCTTTCTTAGGAATTATCATATTTTCTTAATAACCGTATTAACTTTTTAGTAGAATCTTTCCACTGGTAGTTTGTCCTGATAAATCCGGCTGCTCTTTCCCCTTTCTTTTTAGCTTCTTTCTGGTGTTCATAAACATAACGCATCCAATACATCAGCTCTTTAATGTCAATCTTGGCCCAACTGCCCCTTTGCTGCTCAACGATTGCTTTTATCTCAAATCCGTCTGGTGAAATAGGATAAACATAATCAGTCTGGGCAATATCTTCCAAACCGCTATAATTCATCACAATCGTTGGCAGGCCGGTTGCCATCGCCTCCCTGGGAGGATAACCAATTCCCTCTGCCCTGGAAGGAAAAACAAAACAGTCTAAATCATGATAAAACTTAACTAAAGTGGGGAAATCCCAATGCTCAATGCCAATCTCAATCCGCTTGTCTGAAAAGTTTTTATAATAGCCTAAATTCGGATCAGTGGAATGAAGCCTTAACCTGACATCTTCTTCTTTGTTAAACTCTGAAATGAAAGCCTGGATAAGTTCAAATATGCCTTTTCTCTCATTAAGAAAACCGCAGGTTCCGAAAGCAAATGTTTTTCTTTTAGGCCGGTCATAATACTTATATCTCTCCGTATCAACTCCATGAGGGATAATTGTAATTGGCGGTTTTACCCCTGATTTTCTGAATACCTTTTTGTAAAATTCATTAGGAACAACAATGTGGTCCATTTTATTGCAGGTATCTACCCATTCACCCCTTATCCGGTCGCTTTCCGCCATGGTCATGCCAATCTTGATTTTTGACCTGTTAAGGTTAAAGCTAAACATGGTTGTCTGCACTACCCCTATCCTTCTAACCTTGAATTTCTTTTCAAACATCTTTTTCTCTTCTTTGGTTAATACATTCCACTCTGTAGATCCGGGCAAAGGATTAAACTTGGGATGTAGAGAAACATCAACTCCCTGCCTTATAAGATGTTTGCATTGCTGGAGGTTGGCTATGCCGTAGCCGCCATATGATAAGGGGTCATATAACCATAAAAACTTATAGCTAGTTTCCCCATAAGACACCACCTCCTTTAAAATCAATTATTTCCATAACTGATCCCTGAAAACGCTGTTTAATAAAACCTGGTATTCTTCAAGCATGATTTTTGATTCCTGGCCGACAGGGTAGAAAAAAGCAACGCCGTTAATGGAGCCTTCAATATTACAGTCTGGAGTGATAGTGTATGGCTGGACTATTTCCTTTAAGGACTTTATCCGCTTCTTGGAACGCATCTTCATAATAATAATGGCGGTTGGAACAACCTTGCGGGACCGCCGGCTCCGGCATAGCTGAGTGTGAAAGCGCTACGCAGCTTCCATTTATCTGGCTGACTCTAGTCTCAAAATCCAATTCTGATTCAGAATGACCGCTTTAAAAGCGTGTTTCCAAGCCAATCCATGCTTATTTCTCCATTCATCTCCCCATCCGCCTGGAGGCGTATAGACTAGATCGTAGTCGTCTAACATCCATTTGGTGATACCATAGGCGTTTGCACCTGTGATAATGGTTTGCTCTACATAACCTAAAGCATTGTTTGAACCTGAATCTGTCACTTTTGGCGCCATTGAAGAAAATTGGAAACCGACTGCAAATAATTCAGCTATGGTACCTGTAAAGTAGTAATCTTTACGGGACCGGACAACTTCCATGAAATTTCCATCTGACATTAGCTGTTCAATAACATTAGCTGAACACATAGCCCTGTAAAGACCCTTGATCGGTTTAGCATCATTGTTTCTCAATGTCGTCACTTGGGTCATCACATCTGCCATGTCAATCGTATCTGCTGGATCTAATAATCCACGAGATGCTTTAGCGTTAGCATAAGCAACAGTAGTACCGGCTTTTACAATATCAATAACCTCGGTTTCAACCGCCTCAGCCGCTTGCTGATGGTTTATAACCCGAAGCTCCTTTGGCAAATCAGCCAAAGAGGTATATTGCAATCCCTCATTCCACTGATGGCCTACTCCGAAGAGGAAGGTCACAGTAGCGGTAACAGTTGCCGTGCTTGGCTCATAAGGTGTCCATGTTGGAGAAACTCCAGTCGTATTCTTTACATAACCGTAAAGAGTACCGGAGAAGTCGCCTGACTGATTAGTCAAAGGCAGCTTGCGAAACCTGAACCATTGTCTAGTTTTACCTTCTCTTTTTGGAACCCTATCGCCCTGACCGAACTGTTGATAAATAAAATTCGGTTTGGCAATATCTAAAGCCTCCCTCACATAACTAGATTTCTCTATATCTGTAAGAGTGCCTATATTCAAAACTCCCATATTTGTTTATCTCCTTTCTTTATAGTTGAGGCGCTCCATGTTCCTTAATCAGCTCTTGCTCTTCTTCTGTCCAGTCATCTACTGGTTTATCCAGTATTTTCTGGATTTCAGCAGGCGTGGCTGATGGGGTGGTAGCTGATGGCTGATTTGTGCCGGCTACCGAAACTTGCTTAGGCGTAGATTCAGAAGGTTTCCCTTCTGTTTCTATATCTTCAACTATCCCCTGGACATATTCCTCTATGTCCAGCAACCCGTTTTCTACATCTTTCGTATCCCGATTAACATAGCCTCTGGGGTTTGCCAGAATAGCTTTCTGAATTGGCTTAGGAAGGTTAGGATAATTGTCTAAAATATCCTTTGCGCCCCGACGAAGCTGGTTTTCCGCTTTATCCATTTCTAAATCCTGGACATAAGGATGCTGCCGAACTTCATCTAAATCTTCAGGCTGAGTCCTAACTGGCTCTCTAGCCTTCCTTGCTTCAGCAAGCCTTTGACGGGATTGTCTTAACGCTTTCCGAACATTCTCATAATGGCGTTTAGGCACCGTCTCCTCAGGTTCT
>CAZNBW010000031.1:0-5945 GCA_964571585.1 uncultured Candidatus Saccharibacteria bacterium
CAGAGGCATCAATAATATGCAGATAATCGTCATCGGCACATTCTCTCCCTTTTTTCCGTCATCTCTTCCTCCGATATAAAAAAGAAAGGCAAAGAGACCCGCGATTAAGAAGAAAATAAAAGAATCGAGCAAAAGAGTAACAATCATTTTTCATTCCTTTCAATAAAGTGTTACCAATATTTAGTTTTAAACGATATTTAAATCATACACCTAATTTATTAATTTGTCAATACTAGAGTAAACAAAAAGGAGGCTAAATGCGCCAATAAAGTGCGCCCTCCTTTTTGGTATCCTGGCAAGACCGTAAGCCGAATTCTGTTTTATGTGACTATCTATCTTTGCGAACTACTTTTCCAAGAATTAGAGTCGTATCCCTTTTCCTTGGTTTGTTCTTGCACCCAGCAAGGATTTAGCCGTTTCACTCCCCCAATAAATGAGGGCATCGTCACTGTTCGCACCTCTATCCGCCCGAGGCGGACGGCAGACTTATTAGGTACTGCTACTTTTGGTATAGGTGTCCGGACTTTCCTCCCCGCTTAGAGCGGGGCAGTCACTCGTCTTGCCAAGACAATTATATTATAGCAAACTTTGAGGTTGCTTGTCAAGGGCTTCGTTAACCAAACGGTCTGCTTCTTTATTCTTTTCTCTTTTTATAAGCTTAAACTTTATCTTTCCAAAATCAAACTTAAGATTCCAAACTTCCAAGAAAAGCTTTTGGATCTTCTCGTCCATTATCTTATACTCTGCATTAAGCTGTTTTACTATTAGTTCAGAATCAGACTTTATCTCAACTTCTGACTTCTTGGCCAGTTCTTTTGAAAACAGAAGCTTGAACTTCTTTAAAGCAAAAATAACAGCTGAATACTCTGCTTCATTATTAGTAAGATTGTCTCCCAAATATTCAGCGTAGTCTTTTATTGTTTGCCCTTTCTCGTTGCAAAAAACAACACCAATAGCTGCTTTGCCCGGGTTTCCCCTAGATCCTCCGTCTGTATAGATAATTATCTTTTTCATATATTCTCTTCAAAATACTTTATTAAACATTTTTTAAACTTATCTAGTTTTTTATTACTCACCTTAAACCCAGAAGCTTTTGGATGACCGCCGTATGTAGAAAGAAGCTTAGAACAGGACTTCATTGCCTCAACAGTGTTAAAGCCGTCTGGAGCCCTTACACTTCCCTGACAGTCCTTATTGTATCTCTTGTATAAAAATACTGGTTTTTTAGTTCCCTTAGAAACTACTGCTGCTGCCACTCCTAATAAGATAAGATCCCAAGATTCATCTCCTTCAAAAATAATATTATCATTCTTCATTAAAATTCTTTCTTCTGCTTCTCTAATAATCTCCTGGATCATCCTCTTTTTTTCTACTCTTTTATCTAGAAGCTCTTCTGCCATTTTCTCAACTTTCTTTATATCAGATTCGGTAAGTAATCTATAGGCTACGGGCATGCCGTCCTTAATGTCCCTTATATTCAATAAAGAATTAACCTTTATTATCTTTTCCATCAAGCTAAGATCTTTAAAGTCATACAGGTTGAAAAGCGCTTGAATACCAGGTCTCCAGCTATCTTTCAGATAACCCATTCCTTCAATAATCATTGCTTCATTATCTTCTTTTCTTGGCATCATATCAGCTATTGTAGCCATTGCAACAAGTTCAAGAAAGCTTTTTCTTAAAGGATCAGATAACTCCAAAATATGCTCTGCCAGCTTAAAAGCCAAGCCAGCTGCAGCAAATTCTTTAAAAGGATACTTGTCTCCTTCTTGTTTGGGATCTACTATAATTGAAGCCTTCGGGTACTCCTCTAACGGCTCATGATGGTCTATTATCACTACCTCAAAGCCCATTTTATTTGCCAAGTCAACCTCTTTCACGTTGCCTATGCCGCAATCTAAAACAACTAATAAAGCAGGAGAGGTTAAAGAAGACAAAGCTCTTTTGTTTATGCCGTAGCCTTCTATCTCCCTGTCTGGGAAATAAACTGTGTAGTTTTTAGCCCCTGCTGAAACCACAGCTTCTTTTAGAATAATTACAGAAGAAACACCGTCCATATCAGAGTCTCCATAAATGATTATGGGCTCTTGTTTCTTTATTGCTTTTATAATTCTTTTTGCCGCTTTCTCTAGATTTTTAATCTTTACCATAATAATTTAGCGCTTTCAAACCAGGCAGTTCTTCTCCTGCCAAGAAAGCCAGCATTGCTCCTCCTCCCGTTGAAAGATGATCAAAATCATGCTCTAAGCCAAACTCGAAGATGGCAGATGTAGTGTCTCCCCCTCCAGCCACTTTAAAAGCTTCTTTGTTTTTGCAAATGGCTCTAGCTATTTTTCTGGTCCCGTTGTCATAGGGTTCTTTTTCAAAAAAACCTAAAGGTCCTGCCCAAACAATCGTTCTAGCTGTCTTTATTATCTCTTTGAACTCTTTTATTGCTTCGGGTCCAATATCAAAACCCTCTATATTGTCCTTAGCAGAAACAATCTTTTCTGACCTTATTTTAATATTCTCAGCAATCTTCTGATTAAGAAGAATCTTATCAGCTATTTCTAAAAATCTGTTAATTACTTTTGCCTTGCTTTCAATTTTAACCCCCCCTATAATTGCCACTAAAGGCTTATCAGGATTATCCAGTACCCTTGATAAGGCTTTGACCTCCTTTTCCAATAAAAGGCCTGCTCCAGAAGGCAGATACTTTGTTATAGCAGAAACAGAAGCATGTTTTCTGTGACAAACCCCAAAAGCATCATTGATATAGATGTCTGCATTTGAAGCAAGCTCTTGGGCAAACTCATCGCTGTTTTCTTTCTCTCCTTTATTTGCTCTTAAGTTATCTAAAAACTTAATATTCCCAGGCACATATTCTCTAACTTTCTCCCAAACAGGATCTAAACTCTTGCCGTCCTCTAAATGGCTCATCAGAATTACATCTGCTCCTTTATCAGTTAGATAACTGATGGTAGGAACTGTTTCTTTAATCCTAAAATCATTGTCTATTTCCCCATTCTCTGAAAAAGGAACATTAAAATCGCACCTTACTAGAACTCTTTTATTTTTAGTATCAAAATCTCTAATTGTCTTCATAATTATTTGTCGTTTTTGAGTGATTCCCTTAAGGTTTTTCTCAATTCCTCAATATCAACTTCTTTTCTATGCTTCTTCTTAGAATTGGAGTTTTTCTGCCCGTTGAAAGAAACTGGCTGTTCTTCTAACATTTTTTCCAGGCTAGTGTCCCTCTTTTCTCTGTTCTTTTTTAAACATGTCTTGCAATATACAGGCCTTTTACCGTCTGGAGGAAATACAACTTTAGTTGGCTTTTTGCAGTCATCACAAATAGCGTCATAAAGAGTTGTAGGATTTTTAGAGGTTGCTGCGACAACAGCTTTCATTTCTATAACGCCTGTCCACTCGCTTATCTTTTCTTCAACTGTCTGCCTTTGGGTGCCGTACCTCTCTCTCGATGCTTTTATTATCTTTTCTCTGTTAGATAATTCTTCTGGCTTAAAAGGAAACAGAGTAGTCGCAGAAAACGGTCTTCCTGCTAATCCATCTATCATTAGTTTTAAATATATGTTGTATTTGGCTAGGTTGACAATGTCTGTGGCAAAAAATTCAGGAGCCAGCTCTTTTTCCAAAAACTCTGCGTCTTCAGCCCCTGTTCTAAAAGTAATTAAAGTCCCTACGTTGCCGAACACAGCATCCCTTACTGTTTCTTCCATTTGAGCTATGTACTGATGAGCTAATATCAAGCATAGCCTGTATTTTCTTGCCTCAGAAAGAATAGAAGCAAATGATTCTGTTGCAAAGTTCTGAAACTCATCAACATACAAGAAAAAATCCTCTCTACTTTCTTCTGGAATATTCACCCTGGACATGGCAGCCAGCTGAAGCTTGGTAATTAAAAGAGCTCCCAAAAGAGTTGAGTTATCCTCCCCTATTCTTCCTTTAGAAAGGTTAAGAATCAATATCCTTTTCTTGTCCATAATATCTCTCATATTAATGGTTGACTTAACCTGTCCGATTATATTCCTAATCAAAGGAGCAGATATAAATTGGCCTACTTTGTTCTGAATAGCAGCTGTAGCTTCTGTTTCATATCTCTGAGTATATCTTGAATATTCATTAACCCAGAATGATTTAACAACAGGATCAGTAATTTTCTCTACTACCTTACCTCTGAATTCAGGGTCAGAAAGCATTCTGTTTATCCCCAATAATGTAGAACCTGGATATTCCAATAAAGCTAAAATAGAATTGTTTAAAATATATTCCATACGAGCTGACCAAACATCTGGCCAGATTTTCTTAAAAACACCCATTAAACCTCCTGCTACCAAATGGCGGTATTCTAAACCAACACTTTCCATTACATTAAAAGCGATTGGATAATTCAAGTCTGCGGGATTAACATAGACAACATCATTAACCCGGCTGGAAGGTATAAAGTCTAAAAGCTCTTCTGCTGCCTCTCCATGAGGATCAACAAAGCCGACTCCACGGCCTTTCTGGATATCTTGAATAGCCATATTTTGAATCATAGCAGTCTTACCCATACCGGTTTTTCCCACGATATAAACATGCCTGCGCCTGTCGTCAAGCTTAATACCAAACTTCTTCTTAATGTTCCTGAAGTTTGTTTCTGCAAAAAAGTTTACGTTGTTAATCATTTTTACTCAGTAGGAAGCCCTGGAGGAGCTTCTCCCTTTTTAGCTTCTATCCTTTGAACAAACGGAGCAGGGGCTGACTGTCTGCCCGGAAAATGAAACATTGTTGCCAATTCTTCTGTATTTAAAACGAACTTCCCGGCCGAACCCGGGAAGCCAGGGTTAACCCTTGCCTTATACTGTCTAAAAATCCTTCTTTTCCTAAAATAAAGCTTTCTGTCAAAGTATAGGTTCTTAGGCAAAAACCAACTCTTTTTAACCTTAGTAATATACGGCTGGCCAAAAGGAACAATGGCATTCAAATCCTGGGTTGTAAAAGATCCAAAATAACTTAAAGGTAAACGGAGCTTTGCTTTAAAAAAGTTTTCTTTGTTTCCTAAATAAATAAACCTTACAGATGAATGGAATCCTAGCTTAGAAAGCTTTTGTTCTACAGCGCCTATTGTCTCTCTTTCTCCAGGAGTAAGCTTCATTTCCGGAGGTATTATCTCTCTCTCCTGGGTTTTTGGAGCTCCGGGAACACTGCCTGTTATTAAAACGTCTGCTGCATCTACTAATAAGGGCCTGCCAGAGCCAATCTTCTTGACTTCTCTTCTAGCAAGCCTATCCCTTATCTCCTCACCTTCTGTAACCCAAGGAACCTCCATGTTAGTAATGGGCTTGGCAACAAACTGAACCCATATCTGTTCTCCAGACCCTGTCTTTGCCATTGCCTCAAGCAATTGAGCCAAAGGGTCTATTCTCTTCTCCTCTAATGCCTCACGCTCTGTTTCAAACTTAGGATAGGTTCTTATAGGATAAGGGTCTGGCTTTAAAAGCTTGTAGTCAGCTCCCCATAGGTCCCAGTCTTTGTTAGGAGTATCCTGAGGAATAAACTTTGTGTAGTCATCAACAACAGAAATCTCAGCGTCTGGATACTGGGCGTAGATAGACGCTTCAACAGCATCTCTGGCAGACTCTGGAAACCTTATAAAGAAATGCTGTTCTCCATTAATGGCAGCTATCTCAAAAGAATAAGACATTATAAACTTTCCTTCTATCCACTTTTCCCAAGAATCTGGAGGGTCATAAACAATCTGCCAAAGATTAGAAAGTACTGCCTCCATTGCCCTTATTGGTTTTAACACCTCTTTTGGTATTCTTATCTCAATCAATATTCTTTTATTCTTAGCGTTGAAAATATCCATTCTCCACCACTGCCACAAGAATAAAAAAAGCCGCCCTATCACAAAAGGTGCTGGCAGCCACCACCAATCCTTAACAATGTCCCAAACCTTATAC
>CAZNBW010000032.1:0-5748 GCA_964571585.1 uncultured Candidatus Saccharibacteria bacterium
ATAAACGGGCTAAGCTTGTAGAATTGTTTTGATTAAACTTCTACACGCGGGCGCAACTCCCGCCATCTCCACCAATGAAAAAAAACATCCAACCAAGAATAATAATGAACAATAGAATAAGGGCTAAAGAGGTGCGATTGATTGACGAAACTGGGGAACAGCTTGGTGTTTTGCCGATAGAAAAAGCCGTAGAAATGGCAGAAGAAAGAGGGTTAGACTTAATCCAAGTAACAGAAAAGGTTGATCCTCCTGTCTGCAAGATAATAGATCACGGCAAATACTTGTATGCTTTAAAAAAGAAAGAAAGAAAAACAAAAGCTCATCATGTGGGAGAGCTGAAAGGAATCCGCCTCACCTTTTCTATATCAGAGCATGATCTTCAAACAAGAGCTAGACAGGCAGAAAAGTTCCTGAAAAAGGGAGACAAAATAAGAATAGAAATGAAGCTTAGAGGAAGAGAAAAAGCTCATCAGGATTTTGCCAGAGAAAAGATAAAAAAGTTTATTGATCTGCTCCAGCAAACAATACCTGTAAAAATAGAAAGAGATTTGAAGAAACAGCCGAGAGGCTTAACAATGATCATCGCAAAATCATGAAAACAAGAAAATCAGTTAAAAAAAGGTTTAAAATAACAAGGCAGGGAAAGGTGCTGAGGCGTGCTGTTGGCCAGGATCACTTCAGATCCAAGATGTCAGGGAAAAAGAAAAGACAAACCAGAAAATGGGTTAAAGTCTCAGGCCCCTTGGCTAAGAAAATAAAGGAATTGATTTAATATGGTTAGAATAAAAAGAGGCACAACTGCTCACAAAAGAAGAAAGAATGTATTAAAACATACTAAAGGTTTTAAGTGGGGTAGAAAAACTAAGTACCGCTTGGCAAAACAAGCTTTAATGCATGCCTGGTCTTACTCTTATAGAGACAGAAAAACAAAAAAAAGGACTTTCAGGGGACTTCAGCAAACAAAGATCAATGCTGCTGCTAGAAAACAAGGAATATCCTACAGCAAACTGATAAATATACTGAAGAAAAAGAAAATAGAATTAGACAGGAAGATATTAGCAGATCTAGCAGAAAACAACCCAGAAATATTTGAGAAAATTCTAAAACAAATTATATCAGAGACCTAAAAAGTTTTAAATAATCGCGCAATAAACGAGGCATTAAAAAATGTTTCTGAACTGTTTTCTTTGCCTCTTTGCCTAATCTTTGCCTCAATTTCTTATCTTCTAAAAGCTGGATGATTCTCTCGGCGGCTTCTGACGGAGAAGAAACCAAAAATCCGTTTTTTCCGTTTTTTATCTGCAGTTTAATTCCGCCTACGTTCCCTCCTATGACAGGTTTTGCTTTCCACATCGCCTCTGTGACAGAAAGCCCGAAACCTTCTTTAATGGACTTTTGAATAATAGCATCAGCTCCCGTTTGGCATGCGTTAATAAATCCATCCACGCTTAATCTCCCCAAACGATCCGGATTGGAAAAAAAGAATATGCTTTTGTCGCTGCCGGCCTCTTTTTCTGCCTCTTTTAAAACTCTTGCCGCCTCAGGATCATCATCGGCTAAAATTAATCCTGCGAAAGCCAGCTGGAGATTTGGTATTTTTTTCTTGGCGGATTTATAAGCTTCAATAACTCCTATAGGATCTTTGAACAAATCAAACCTGGCAACCTGCGTAATTAAAGGTTTTCTTGCATTAATGCCGAAACTTTTTAAAATATTTTTTGCTATAGATTTTTTCATGATTCTGTTCTTATCTGTAAAAGGATTTATTGCCGGAGGAAAAATCGTTGTCTTTAGCAAACCCTTTCCGATGAATTGTTTTGTAGAAAATATCACTCTATCAAACTTAAGCAAAAGGGGCTTTATAAAATTCCAAACATCTCTGTTCGGAGCAGAAGTATCTATATGAATCCTGGATATTTTAGCGTTATCTGGCAGAAAATCAATCAGCCCGGCTGGCTGAGGATCGTGCAAAATCCAAACATCGGCCTTCATGTCTTTTATAAGTGCGGAAACTTCTTTAATATATTCCAAATAATTCTTTTTAAGCGACTCGGGGAGACGGTTCTTCTCGCCCTGAAGGGCATTATGGATCTGTTTTGTGATCTCAAAGAATTCTTTTTGAGGAGGAATCGTGTGCCAACTAGTTTCCAAACCCGCCCCTTTCATTAAAGGAACCAAACTCTTCAAGATCTCCGCCACTCCTCCTCCTGCTGGAGTGGAATTAATATGTATTATTTTTAATCCTTTTAGTTCTTCGGAAAGAAATTTTATCTCTTTAAATAAACTCTCTGAGATTATTTTTTTATACTTATCTATTTTTTGAGAATTTATTTTAACTTTTGGAAGCATTTTAGAAGTTTTTCTGCTGACTCAGTATTAATAATGTCTTCTTTTTCAGCCCAGCCCCGGCGCGCTTGGGCTATGCCAAACTTAATAAGCTTTAACTGATTCTTTTTGTGGGAATCTGTATTGATTATCATTTTCACCCCTGCTTCCTTTGCCCTTCTTATATTTACATCCTTTAAATCCAATCTTTCAGGGGAAGAATTAATCTCCAAAACGACATTATACTCTTTGGCAGCCCTTAATATTTTGTCAAAGTCAATCTGATATTCGTCTCTTCTCAGAAGCAACCTGCCTGTTGGATGAGAAAAGATATTAACATTAGGATTCTTCATGGCATTAATTATTCTTTGGTTCATCCTGTCTCTCGGTATTTTCATCGCAGAATGCACTCCAGCTATTACGTAATCAAGCTGAGCTAAAACATTATCCTTAATATCCAAAGAACCGTTTGACATAATATTAGCTTCGCATCCCTGCAAAACCCTGAATTCCTGCCTGCCGGCAGGCATGGCGTTATTTAACTTCTCTATTTCCTTTCTTTGGTCTAACAACTGCTTTTCGTTCAAACCTTTTTCAATTCGCAGAAACTTGGTATGATCTGAAATACCAATGTATTCATAGCCCATTTCTTTAGCCGAGGCAATCATTTCTTTAATTGAGTTGTCTCCACCATCCCAGCTGGAATGACAGTGTAGATCCCCTCTAATATCTTCGTAGCCGATAATTTTAGGAAGCTTATCTAATTCCACTTCCCCAGTATCTTCTCTCATCTCAGGAGGTATATATGAAAGACCAATAGCTTTATACACATCTTGTTCTGTTCTGCCAGCTATCCTTTTCTGGCCTTTAAAAACTCCGTATTCATTAAGCTTTAAACCCTTGGAAATTGCTACACGCCTAGTAGCTATATTATGCTCTTTTGATCCTGTAAAATACTGAAGGGCTGAACCAAAGCTTTCCACTTTTACAATCCTTAAATCAACATCAAAGCCCTGGTTCGTTCTGACAGATGACTTTGTTTTTCCCTTGCCCCAAATTTTTACAACCCCAGGCAAAGAAACAAAGAAATCCATTACTTTCTCAGGCTTATTAGAAGCTACTAAAATATCCACATCTCCTATTGTTTCTTTCATTCTTCTGGTAGAACCTGCTATGCTTATTTCCTTAACTTCTTTCAAAGAACCTAACCTTGCTAGAATCTCTTCAACATAAGGCATAATATATCCTAGAAGAGACCTTCCTTTATCTTTTTTCAAGAACTCAATGCCCTCTAATATATTCTTTTCTGTTTTCTCCCCAAAACCAAAAAGAGGAGCTATTTTATGATCTTTAGCTGCTCTTTCCAAATCCTTTACATTTTTAATTCCTAGTTTCTCAAAAAGAACCCTGGCTTTCTTAGGCCCCATTCCTTCAATCCTGGATATTTCATCAAGCTTTATAGGAGTTTTCTTTTTAAGGTCTAGATAAGACTTAATTTTCCCTGTCTTTATATACTCTTCTATTTTCTGAGCTAGATTCTTACCAACCCCAGGTATTTCTTCCAGCGCTTTCAAGCCCCCTTTATTATATATATCTTCGACATCCTGATCCATTGATTCTAGGGTTAAAGCAACCTTATTATAAGCTACTGACCTAAAAGTCTCATCTTTCATCTTCAGATAATTCGCCGTTTCAAAGAATATCTTTGCTATTTCAGAATTCTTCATGGTTTTGGTATTGGATAAATTCTCTCTTTCGGCAAAATATCCTTACTACCTACCACCAGAAGAAGAGCAACTGAAACAAAACCCATCAGGCTGACGGCTATAAATATGGGGACAAAGCCAAAGGCTTTAGCCACGATTCCTCCGACTATTCCCCCAACGCCCAAGCCAATACTAATAGCTGAACTGTCTAGGCCCCAACAAAAAGCTTCTCTTTTCTTTTGAATATGCCTGGTATAAATGCCTGCCCAAGAAGGAACAACCATTGCCATTCCTATAGCATGCACTGCCTGAAAAACATACATATGCCAAGGCAAGCTAGCGAAGATAAAACCGATGGGAGTTAAGCTAGTTAAAATAATTCCTCCCACTAAAGAATAATAATCATCTTTTTCCCCATGATTCTTATCTAAAAAATGAGCTAACGGAACCTGAACCAAAGCCTTAACCACCCAATAAATACCCACGGCAATGCCTGCCACCTGAACATTTCCTCCTTCTATGTTGCCTAATATATATATAGCTAAAATAGGGGTAATCAATCCCCAACCAGAATACATAATCAAATCAGAGGTAACCATTATCTTAATTATTCTATTTATGTTCTTAAACATATTTATATTTATTTTAACAGAGATTGAATAAATTAAAAAGCCCCGATGTTCATCGGGGGCATACTATTTCTTCTTCTTTCTTTTTTTCTTCTTCTCTTTGTGATAAAATTTCTCTGCTATCTCTAACATACATTCTAACAAAACAGGGTCGTCTATCTGCTCTTCAGATCCTATCCACCAAGAATTAAACGGCCTGCACTTTGACTCTTTACCGTATTCAAAGGCTTGTAAAAGAGTTTCTAGTCTGTTTATCTGCCTGACAAATCTTGCTTCTTGGGTTAACCCTCTATCATATTCTTTCCAAAGATTTATTATTTCTTTTTTAATATCATCTGGCATTTTGGAAGTAATCTTAATTAATGACTTTCTTTCTTTCTTCTGCTTTTTTAAAAAGTTCTGGACTTTCTCTGATTTAGAAAATCTTGGCCATTTGTCAAAAGCTTCTGGCCAGTCTTTTTTATCCTTTGGCAAGTGGCCGTGGTCGTAAGGAGTAATATCTCCTGCATAAAGCTCGCACAAATCATGAATTAGGGCCATTTTTATAACCTTTTCAAGTTTCATCTTTTTCTTCTTGCTGGCCAAAACCCACGCCATAACAGCCATCCTAAAACTGTGATCAGCAATACTGGCTGGATTCTTGGCTCCTATCAAAACCCATCCCCTTCTCGGTATATCTTTAAGTTTGCCCGTTTGGTGAAAAAAATCTATAAAGTTTTTCATTTTAAAAAAAGAAGGGGGCAAAAGCTCCCTTCCGACTTAACTATATTTAATCTCCTTAATCTTATAAACGCTTTTAACCGGAGAAGAAATAACTACCTCATCTCCTTTTCTATGACCCATCAAGGCTTTTCCAACTGGAGAATTATGGCTTATTTTTCCTAAAACAGGATTAGCCTCATACGAACCGACTAAAGTAAACTCATCCTTGTCTCCAGCTACTTCAACTAAAACAGTGGCTCCCAGATCAACTGTCTCGGCTTTTTTGCCGGCCGGCTTCCTTATTATCTCTGAGTTTTTTAAAACATTCTCAAGCTCTAACAGCCTGGTTTCCAATAATTCAATATCTTCTTTAAAAGAGATATAGT
>CAZNBW010000033.1:0-5736 GCA_964571585.1 uncultured Candidatus Saccharibacteria bacterium
ATGAAACAAAAAGTATCGGATCCAAAAGAGATAGAAAAATCAATAACTAAAGCTTATGAAGGAAGGGTAAAGACACTGAAGAGACGCTTGGGAAGGGCTGCTTTCTATGCCACCTTGTCTATTTTCCTAACCAATATTGTTTCCTTATTAGCCGTGGAGATCCCATTTACTAAATACTTTACTGGCAGTTTTAACTGGTCAGCCATAATAGTAGATATTCTCGGCCCCACCCTATTAATGTTTCTCTTGGTTATTACTATCAAGCCTCCTAAAAAAGAAAACTTATCAAGAGTATTGATGGAAGTTATGAAAGTTGTTTACGATAAGGGCAAAGATGATGTTTATGAGATTAAAATGTTCAGAAAAAAGAATGTTGTCTTCTCCACAATCATGAACCTGTTCTATTTAGCGGGCTTTCTGGTCATTCTAGCTATAATAGTCTGGGGATTAAGCAAAGTAAACTTCCCCCCTCTTTCTTACCTCATATTCGTTATCTTTCTATCATTAATTGCTTTTGCTGGAGCTAAGATAAGAAGCAGGGCAAAGGAACTGCAGGTGATAGAAGAAAAAGAAACATTATGGCATTTCTTTATAGACCCTTTTGCAGTGCCAGTAATCCAGCTGGGCAAATGGCTTACAATAAAATGGAAGAGGTATAACATTGTTGCTGTATTCTTCTCAGCTTTAATAGATATGCCTTTTACCACCTTTGTAGAATTTATAGAACAGTGGCGTTATTTCCTTAAAGAGAAAAAAGAAAAGATCCACTGATGAAATACTTTGTTGTTACATTTGGATGCCAGATGAATCATTCTGATTCAGAAAAGATTAACATAATGTTAAGCAAAAAATATAAGCCAGCTTCTGATATTAAAGAAGCTGATTTAGTTGTGATTAATATGTGCTCTGTCAGACAGTCAGCAGTAAACAGGGTTTACGGATTACTGCCCAAGCTTAAAGGAAAAAAAACAATTCTAACTGGCTGTATTCTCAAGAAAGATAAATTAAAGATGGCTAAAATATTTGATGAGATTAAAAAACCAGAAGAGTTTATTAAAAACTACCAAAGTATTTCAGGATTAATACCAATAATGAGAGGATGTAATAATTTCTGTTCTTACTGCGTTGTTCCCTATACCAGAGGAAGAGAAACCTCCAGACCTGCTGAAGAAATAATATGTGAAGCAAAAAGGCTGGCAAGAAGCAGGGTTAAGGAAATATGGCTTTTGGGCCAAAACGTAAACAGCTACAAGTATAATTTCCCAAAGCTTTTAAGGAAGATAAATAAAATACCAGGAAAGTTCTGGATTAGATTTACTTCTTCCCATCCCAAGGATTTTTCTACTGATTTGATAAAAGTAATGAAAGAATGTAAAAAAATAACCCCTTACTTAAACCTGCCAGCCCAGTCAGGAGATGATGCGATCCTTAAAAAGATGAACAGGCCGTATACTATTAAAAAATACAAAGAGATTATAAAAAAGGTTAGGAAAGCAATTCCAGATATTGCCATATCAACAGATATAATTGTAGGCTTTCCTGGAGAAACAAAAAAGCAGTTTGAAAACACTAAAAAGCTTTTCAAACAAGTAAAATATGATATGGCGTATATAAACAGGTATTCTCCCAGATACGGAACTGAAGCTTTCAAGCTAAAAGATAATGTCGCTCCAAAAGAAAAAGCAAGAAGAGAAAGAGAACTTACAGACATTCTTAGAAAAACTGCTTTAGAAAAGAATAAGAACTTTGTTAATAAAATAGTTGAAGTTCTGGCTCAAGAGTACAAAGATGGCTTTTTATCAGGAAAAACCTTTCATTATAAGAGTGTGAAATTAAAAGGAAAAAAGGATTTTGTAGGTAAATTCTGTAAAGTTAAAATAACCTCTGCCCTGCCCTGGGGCTTAGGGGGAGAAATAAAAAAACCGCTAGAATCATCATCCAGCGGTTCTTGAAGATAATAGGCGACCATGTTTGCAATAGCAAAAATGTTTGTGACTGCTACAATTATAGCAAAAATCATAGTTTCCATCATTCTTTCCCTTCTCTATAATTATCAAAAGAACTATTTAAACAATTACTAATTATATATTATCATACATTAATACATATGTCAAATAAATTACTGGTCATTGTAGGGCCTACTGCTTCTGGCAAAACAGACTTATCCATAAAGCTTGCCAAAGAGTTTGGAGGCGAGGTTATCTCTGCTGATTCCAGGCAGGTGTATAAGAGTATGAATATTGGTACGGGAAAAGTAACAAAGAAAGAAATGACTCATATCCCCCATTATCTTCTAGATGTTGTTTCTCCTAAAACAAGGTTCTCAGTGACTAAATATAGAAAGAAAGCTATAAAAGCAATAAAGGATATCCAGAAAAGAAACAAACTTCCTATACTAATTGGAGGAACCGGTTTTTACATACAAGCTGTTATAGACGGCATTATAATTCCTCCTGTTAAGCCCGACTGGAAACTAAGAAGAGAATTAGAAAAAAAGAGCAAAGAAGATTTATTTAAACAACTGAAAAAACTAGACCCCAAAAGGGCTAAAACAATAGAAAAACATAATAAAAGAAGATTAATAAGAGCTTTGGAAATAGTTATAAAAACAAATAAGCCAGTCCCCTCTCTCAAAAAAGAACCAGTCAGTTATGATATATTGATGTTAGGAGTTAAAAGAGACGATATAAAAGAACTAATTGAAAAAAGACTATTGAAAAGAATAAAACAAGGAATGATAGCTGAAGTTAAAAACCTCCATGAATCAGGAGTTTCTTTCAAAAGACTGGAAGAGTTTGGATTAGAATATAGATATGTTGCTTTACACCTTCAAAATAAACTATCTAAACAAGAAATGATAGAAAAGCTAAAAAAAGAAATAAAACACTATGCCAAGCGCCAAATGACCTGGTTTAAACGTGATAAAAGAATAAAATGGATCAAAAGCTACAAACAAGCAGAAAAATTAACTAAGCATTTTCTTCAATAGTTCTTGAACGATAGCAGGATTAGCTCTTCCTTTTGTGACCGCCATAACCTGGCCTGCTAAAAACTGCAAGGCGTTTTCTTTTCCTTTTTTAAAATCCTCTACTGGTTTTGGGTTTTTAGATATTACCTGTTTAATAATCTTCTCTAACTCTTTTTCATCCCCCATCTGAACAAGACCCTGTTCTTCTACAATATGGGAGGGATCAGCTCCTGTTCTAAACATCTCTTGCAAAACCTGCTTGGCAATCTTAGAAGAAATCTCTTCTTTATGTATCATTTTTATAAGCTCGGCAAAGTCTTCTGGGTCAACTTTTCTTTCTAGCTCGTCAATAGGAGCTTTTTCAAACAATGCCCAGAAATCTGTAACAATATAGTTTACTGCTAGATTGGTAATCTTTTGGTCTTTCTTGTCCAGCCAGGATTCAAGCTCAGACATTACCTTTTCAAAATACTCTCCTAGGTCCTTATTATACACAAAGTTCTCAATAGTAGAGCTGTCTAACCCATATTCTTCCTTTAACCTTATCCTCTTAGCCCAAGGCATTTCTGGTATTTCTCTTTTTATCTTGGATATATAGTCATCGTTAAAGTGAAAGGTCGGCAGATCGGGTTCTGGAAAATACCTGTAGTCGTGCGCTTCTTCCTTTTCTCTCTGGCTTACTGTTATCTGTTTTTTATCATCCCAGCCCCTTGTTTCCTGGACTACTTTTTCTCCATCATCTAAAACTTCTTCTTGTCTGGCAATTTCATAGTCAATTGCTCTTTCAACTACCCTAAAAGAGTTAAGGTTTTTAATCTCTACTTTAGTTCCCAGCTTATGATCTTTTGATATACTAATATTCACTTCTACTCTCATCTGGCCCTTTTCCATGTCGGCTGAAGATATGCCCAAATACCTAAAAATAAGCTGAAGCTCTTGAGCAAACTTCCTAGCTTCTTTGCCAGAAGTAATATCTGGCTCTGTTACCATTTCCATTAGGGGAACCCCTGCTCTGTTAAAATCAACTAAAGAGTCTTTGCCAGAATGAACCAATCTGCCAGTATCTTCTTCTAGATGAATCCTGGTAATGCCAATGTTCTTGTTATCTATCTGCAAGAACCCTTTCTCTGCAAAAGGTTTGTCATATTGTGATATCTGATAGCCCTTGGGAAGATCCGGATAAAAATAGTTCTTCCTGTCAAACTTTGATTCCTTGTTAATCTGGCAGTTCAAAGCCAACCCTGCTTTTATTGTCTTCCTTATTGCCTCTTCGTTGGCTACGGGCAAGCTTCCTGGTTGAGCTGTACAAATGGGGCAGATATTAAAATTAGGACGCTTTTGGGAAGCATCATTTTTGCAAGAACAAAACATCTTTGATTTGGTGTTTAATTCTACGTGTATTTCTAGGCCGATTGTCGGTTTGTACATAAATTATTTTTTAGTTTTTCTTTCAAAAATTACAAAAGAGTAATTATATGGATTCTTATCATCTGCCTTATTGTCTATTCTTTTTATTTCTTTCCATTGATTAATATCAAACTCTGGAAAATATGCATCGCCCTCAAAATCATGATGAATAAATGTCAAATATAATCTGTCAGCTATTGCTAAAAATTGTCTATAAACCGAGGCTCCTCCGCAAACCATTATCTCATTGTCATTATATGTAATTTTCAGAAGCTCTTCAATAGACCCGGCAACAATACATCCTTCCGGAACATTATAATTATCATCGTTGTTTAATATAATGGTTTTTCTTCCAGGCAAGGGTTTGCCCCCCACCGACTCAAAGGTTTTCAAACCCATAACGATTGTTTTCCCCATTGTCATTTCCTTGAAATATTTTAAATCTGCCGGCAGATGCCAGGGCAAAGAATTTTTATTTCCTATAACACTGTTATTTCCTATTGCTGCGATTATTGAAATCATACTGCCAAAGGCGCTTTTATGGACGGGTGATATTTATAGTCATCCAACTTTATATCCTCCATCTTGAATTTAAATATATCTTTTATTTCCGGGTTGAGCCAGAGTTTTGGCAAAGGCAACGGCTCTCTTGATAATTGCTCTTTTACCTGATCAAAATGATTAAAATAAATGTGTGTATCTCCTAAAACATGAACAAACTCCCATGCCTCTAACCCAACCACCTGCGCCATCATACATAAAAGCAAAGAATAAGAGGCAATGTTGAACGGTACCCCCAAAAACATATCACAGCTTCTTTGATACATAAGCAGAGAAAGTTTTCCATTAACTGAGAAAAAATGAAATAGAAGATGGCAGGGCGGAAGGGCCATCATATCCAATTCAGCCGGATTCCAAGCGCTTACTATAATCCTTCTGTTGTTCGGATTCTCTTTTAGCTCCTTAACGGCATTAGCTATTTGATCAATAGGCTTTTCAGAATAAGGCGATTTCCATTTTCTCCACTGCACCCCATAGATTCTGCCTAAATCACCGTCAAACTTAGCTTTCGGCTTCCAATAGTCTGCCCCGGCATTGCCGTCCCAAATATGACAGCCTAATTTCTGCAGCTCCTTAACATCACTACTGCCTGACAAAAACCAAAGAAGCTCTGCTTTTACTGATTCAAATGCCAATTTTTTAGTAGTAACCGCTGGAAAACCATCTTTCACATTAAACCTCATGGGCATACCAAAAACAGCTCTTGACCCTATACCAGTCCTGTCCGGCCTATCAATTCCACTATCCAGCACATTTTTCAAAACATCAAGATATTGTTTCATATTTTTTCTTTAATTATT
>CAZNBW010000034.1:0-5615 GCA_964571585.1 uncultured Candidatus Saccharibacteria bacterium
CGAAACAGCTACTCTACCACTGAGTTACTCCGGCGCATTGTAACTAATAAACGGGCTTCTTTAGCTCTTTTGCTTATAACCCTACCTTTTCTACCATTTCCTTTATTAAGGCCGGCGTAGGTAGAATTCAATGAATCACAGTTTGGACAGATTAAACGAAGATTGCTCTCAATATTATTTCGCCAATTACCGTCAATATGATCAGCGACCAACGGGACCCGTCCAGTTTTGGGATTAATTCTTGACCATCCGCACAAACAACACTTATTTTTAAATTTCCTTCTTAAATAACGTTTAATGTGATTTGAAACTATTCCCATACTCTGCAATCCATCTTCTTCTCCATTTTTCCATTTTTTAATATAAGATTGGTACTGAAATTCATGCTGACATTTATTACTGCAATACTTGTAACCGGGCCGCGGTGCTTCTCGACCACAAGCTGGACAATTTATTCTTGGTTTTCTGAGCATTGACATATATATTTAGTATACAATATTTAGCAACCATCGTCAAAATTATAATTGCTCGTAGATTGGAAATATCCTCTACCACTGAGCTACGCTGGCTTATAAACTCTTTTCTCATGAGCGAGAGAGGGGAATCGAACCCCCATCTGTTCCTTGGGAAGGAACTATTCTACCACTGAACCACTCTCGCTTATCTTTGCCATAAACTTTTTATCTTCTCCCACCAAGATTTTCTCTCTTCCTGCTCTAACCGATTCTCTTCTTCCTCTTTTTGGATAACCACTACTTCTTCTCCTTCTTTTTTCATATCAAGCTGTTCCCTGGCAACTTGCTCCAAATGTTCTTTTGTCCCGATAACAGAACTTTCCTCTTTTAAATCCTTGTTTCTTTTCTCTAGAGCATCTACCTGCGCTCTTAACTCTTCTACCCTTTCAGTTAAACCTGCTCTTTTTTGATATATCTTCCAATTAGTTACAAACAAGAATACGATTACAAATAAGGCAGCAACGGCAAAAGCAGAATATCCTAATATGCTTTTAATAAAGCTCTTTTTCTTTTTCTTGTTTTTTGCTACCATAGATAAATGAAGTCAAAGATTATCTTTAAAATAACTTGGATAATATTAGCAACTATAGTGGTTTTGAGCATGATTATCTTCACAATAGCTCCTCTGTTCCAATAATATCACAACTTTTATCCTCTGAAAACATCTAAAAATGTCTTGGTAGGTATCCTAACACTGCCTTTTTGTTTTAACAGTTTTTTGCCTTTTTTCTGTTTTTCTAAAAGTTTTCTCTTTCTGGAATAATCTCCTCCGTAAAGATAGCCTGTTACATCTTTTCTTCTAGCCCTTATTGTTTCTCTGGCAATAACCTTGCCTCCTATTACTGCCTGCAAAGCAACAGAAAACTGCTGAGACGGTAAAGATTCTTTAAGCTTTGACACCAAAGCCTTGCCTTCTTCATGGGCCTTCTCTTTCGGAACAACCTTGGAAAATGCAGGCTCTAAATCCCCTGCAATCAGAATATCCATCTTAACAAGTTCTGAAAGCCTATACCCTAAAACCTTGTAATTCATTGAAGCAAACCCCTGGCTGACCCCTTTCAACTTGTCATAAAAGTTAACAATAATCTCTCTCAAAGGACACTCATAGACTATAATGCATCTTCCTTGGCTGATATGCTTTGTCTCTTTATACACTCCTCTGGTAATGCCAAAAAGCTCCATTACTTTTCCCATATACTTTACGGGAGTTACAACTTCAATTAAAAACCAGGGCTCTTGGCCTTCTTGAACCTGCTCTGGCCAGTCAGAAGCAGAATAGATAAACTTGCCATCTGCTTTATACACAACAGACGGAGAAGAAATAACTAAATTAAGATCAAACTCCCTTAAAAGACGCTCAGATATTATTTCCGCATGCAAAGTGCCCAAGAAACCGCACCTAAATCCCCTGCCCAAAGCTTCTTTAGTTTCTGGCTCTGAAACTAAAGCAGGATCATTAAGTTTTAGCTTTGAGAGAGCATCTTTTAATAAATCAAAGTCATCTGGATCTTCAGGATACAAACTAGCATAAACCATAGGTTCTGGTTCTTTATACCCTGGCAGAGAATCTGTTTTCTGTTTAGCTATTGTATCCCCTACTCTTACCAAGCCAGGTTCTTTAACTCCAGTAGCAATATACCCTATTTCTCCTGCTGACAATTTGTCTTGGGAAGAAAAATCAGGTAAAAAATAGCCGAGCTCTTTAATTTCTCCTTCGACTCCAGCTACTATTAAGTTTATTCTTTCTTTATTCTTGACCTCTCCCTCAACTACTCTCACATAAGCTATTACTCCTTTGTAAGAATCATATACAGAATCAAATATTAAGGCACGGAAGGGTTTAGAAAAATCAGTATCAGCTCTAGGAACCCTATCAACAACTGCTTGTAAAACCTTATCAACATTAGTGCCCTGTTTAGCTGATATTTTAATAACTTCTTCCTCTTTAACATTTAAAAGCTCGGCAAGCTCTTTCACTGCCTCTTCTACGTTTGCTTGAGCTAAATCAATTTTATTCACCACTGGTATTATTACCAGATTCTGCTTTTGGGCAAACTCTAAATTAGCCAGCGTCTGGGCCTGTATTCCTTTTGAAGCATCAACCAAAAGAACAGCTCCTTCTACTGCTGCCAAAGACCTGGAAACTTCGTAAGAAAAATCAACATGGCCCGGAGTATCTACCAGGTTTAAAATATAATTTTTGTACTTTATCCTTACAGGTTGCATCTTAATGGTAATGCCCTTCTCCCTTTCTAGATCCATCGAATCCAAAAACTGGGGCCTCATCTTTCTTGAGGCTACAGAACTAGTTAATTCCAAAAACCTGTCAGCTAAAGTTGACTTGCCGTGATCTATGTGAGATATAATACAAAAATTTCTAATTTCCATTTAGTTTGCGAAAGATATATCTTTTAACTAAGGTTATCTCATTTAGTCTTAACATTAAAGCAGTTACACAGTATATTGCAATACCTATTATAGAAGACACTGCTGCCTGCAGAAAAACTCCAATAAATGTCTGCATATCAACAAACCCTGCCATTATCCTGATACTTATAAGAGATGACAAAATTAATAATATAGAGCATATCAGTATTTTAACAACAAAGTCAATAATCTCTTTTATCTTAATAATCTCCACCCTTTTATAAAGAAAAAACAAAAGAAGGGCTAACTGAATAATACCTGATATGGAAAGAGCTAAAGGAAGACCAACAACCAAACTGCCTTCAACATTCTCTATATCTAAAAACTTTATTAAGAAACTGCTGAATACATTGTCAAATCTTAAAAGCCAGATAAAGAAAAAAGATAAACAGACATTTACTATTATATTTGTTAAAGCCACTAAGGCTGGGGTTTTAGTGTTCTGGAGAGCGTAAAATGTTTTAGAAACCAGCAAAGAAAGACCATAGGCAAATATGCCTATGGAAAAGAGCCCTAAACAAGCTGCGGTAAGCTGGGTGTCTGTCCAGGCAAAATTTCTTGTTCCTAAGATTATCCTAACAATTTGAGCTCTTAGAATAAAGATTAATAAGCTTATTGGAATAATAAAAAAGGTAATCTGCTTGAAGACTCCCAAAAACTCTTTGACCAGCTTATCTTTCTCCATCCTAGAAAAGTATAAAGCTAAAAAGGGGAAAGCTGCCGTAGAAAAGGAAGCTGCAATAAAAGTCACTGGAAGACGCTGAAGATTATCTGCTAAATTAAAAACAGCAATAGAGCCTGCTGCCAAAGTAGAGCCAATAGCAGTAATAACAATCAAGTTAATCTGGCTGGCCGCTAAACCCAAGGTTCTGGGCAAAGTAAGCTTTATTGCTTTCAAAAGACCAGGATGAGAAAAGTCCAATGCTCTTCTTGGCTTAAAGCCCAAACTGAAGATTATTGGAATTTGGACCAAAAAATGCAAGAGAGCTCCGAAAACAACTCCCCAGGCCAATCCTTTAATCCCCATTCTCGGCACAAAGAATAATATGCCAAAAATAATCCCTATATTATACATTATTGGAGACAAAGAAGTAACAAGAAACCTTTTAAAAACCCTTAAAACACCAGATATTATGTTGCTTATTCCAAGCAATATGGGGCTTAAAAACATTATTCTTGTTAAGACAATTGTTGTCTGCAGTTTTTCTCCTGAGAAACCAGGAACAATTAAGCGAAGTATCTGAGGAACAAAAATAATCATTATAACAGAGATAATTACCAAAAAAAGCAAGAAGGAATTAAGCAGGTTGGAAAAGAAATGCCAGGCCTCTTCTTTTGACTTTACCAAGTACTCTGAAAAAAGAGGAATAATAGCAGCAGATATTGAGCCCATTATTAAAACCATCGCTACGAAATCAGGAATCCTGAAAGCAGCATAATAAATATCAAGCTCAAATCCTGCTCCAAAGGTGCCAGCGAGTAGACGATCTCGAAATAAACCCAAGATTCCGGAAACCAAAGCAGACACAGCCAGAATAACAGCTGCCCTGTTTATCGTCTTAGTTTCTGAATTAAGTATTCTTTTATACATCTTTTAATATAACAATAGGAGTCTGTTGATTAGACTGACCAGCAGGATTTCCTTTTAAAGCGTCTAATATTGTTCTTTTTTTCCCTTTTAAGTCATTACTTCTTCCTACTATGTTTCTACCCAAATCATTAACATCAGCAATAACAAAGGAAAGACCGAACTTATCTTTCAACTCCTGGCAAACCTTGTTGCCGTCTTTGCAAGCCAATATTCCCATCTCATTATACTCTTTAAACGCTTCTCCATAAAAACCATCTATTCTGCTTATGCCGTGGCCTGCAACCCTATAGAATGTACCAGAGAAACCTATTAACTTGCCTATTCCTCCTAAAAAAGAAGCTAGCAGTATTCTGGGTAAACCTGCTAAATTAATAGCAACCTGCATCTTATACGGGTTGCCCACAGAAAAACCAGCAGGAGTTTTCTTGGCAAATTTAGAAAGAAACCTAGCTGCAAGACTAACCTTAACATCTTTCTTATACACTATCCTGTTTTGCATAATAGACACTATCTTTTCACACAACACAACTATATCAGAGCCTGAAGCTGCAGGAACAACATATTGCAAAACTATATCTTCCAGCTTATCTGAGCTTTTAATAAAATGAGTTTTAACTGTTTTAACCTGCATGTATTTAATAATTCTACTACTTTTTCTCTTTATTTTCAAATTATAGATTATAAAAAAAGCGTGATAATATTTACATCACGCCTTGTTTTAAATAATCCCGTTAATTAATTATGGGGATATTTAGTTTGCAGGAACGTTTGGCTCTGGAAAGAAGCATTCTTCTGCTTCAACTAGTTTGAGACTTTTCTCCTTCTCAAGCAGTCGGGAAAACTCTTCTGAGACTCTTAAATCTTTGAGCACAATCTGTTCTGAGCCAATGAATGGATTCAATTTATCTTTAATAGTGATAAAACAGGTCTTTAAGGAACCATCCCTAGAAACCCTCATGCTAATAATCTCATATCCGTGTAACTGTTCACCAGAAATAATAGGTTGATTCAACCGATGAACCATTTCTCTCTTGACGACACCCTCAATTTTGAGGGGGGAAGGATCCTTGACACCTTGATAG
>CAZNBW010000035.1:0-5500 GCA_964571585.1 uncultured Candidatus Saccharibacteria bacterium
ATTTTTCAAGCTCACACATGATCATTCTCCTTAAGAAATTAAGGTTTAATTAATAAATTGTACTAAAATAATTTTAGCATAATAAAAGATATTAGTCAAGGTGTCTGTTTATTCACTTTTATTGCTGTTAAAATCTATGATATAATTGAGCAATGGCAGAATATACCAAAGAACAACTTTGGGAGCTTTATGAACAGCTTCCGGAAGATCTGCAAGAAGCAGTTTTTTCAGAAGATATTGGAAATAAAGTCCAGGGTATTTGCAATGATAATAACGTATTAGATAATAAAGTTTTTACTGAAATATTAAAGAATGTCGGCTATGTTTTTTTAGGCCTTTTAGGTCCTTCTGATTTTAGAAAGACCTTAGAAGAAGAACTGAAAATAGATAATGCTAAAAATATTTATGCTAGAATAAACAATGAAGTGTTTGCAGAGCGAAAAGACAGCCTAGAAGCTTTATATGGAATAAAAATAGCGTTTGAAAAAATAGACAAACCCGTCTCTGCCAAGGCTACGACGGGTAAACAAGATAGATACCTTGAACCCTTAGAATAATAATATGGAATTCAGCATACCACAATTTATTGAGAAAGAAGCAAAAATAGTAGGACCCTTAACTTTTAAGCAATTTGCTTTTTTAGGATTAGCTGTTTTGGTAAGCGTTGCCCTATTCTTCCTTTTGCCAAAAACAATCTTTTTTATATTAAGTCCTGTTTTAGTAGGATTTGCCGGTGCCTTGGCTTTTTATAAAAAAGAGGGCATACCTCTGCCAGATCTAATAATAGGATTTTTTGCTTTCTTATTTAAGCCCAAGATATATTTGTGGAAAAAGAAAGGGGTTCCGCCAAAGTTTCTAAGGCCAGAAGATATGAAAAAGAAAGCAGCAGAGAAAGAATCTTTGGAAGAAAAAAGACGAGGCCCAAGATTAAAAATGGCTAAAGGAAGTCATTTACATGATTTATCCACGCAAGTAGAAACAAAAGAATGATAAAAAGAATAATAAAATCAATGCCGTCAGCCGTAAAGATGAACCCTGCCATACAAGGAGATGTTTGGGATTTTTTCAGCAGTGTATCTAATTATATCTTAATCGTCTCAGCTCTTGTAATAGCTCCTTTCCTTTATATCACAGCTGCTTTTTATTTCTTTACTGCTGCAGGGTCGGAAGAAAAAATAACCAGAGCAAGAAATTTATTGTTTTGGACCACTATTGGTTTAATCGTAATACTAGTAGTAAGGGGCTTTTTTGCCTACTTAGCTAATATATTTTAATTATGGCTACAACTCAAGATTTTCTACAATTTGATCAGATAAGAGATGGGATAATAATTCTTAAAAACAAAGGGTTAAGATCTATTTTGATGGTTTCCTCTTTAAACTTTGTTTTAAAGTCAACCGAAGAACAAAATGCTATTCTATATCAATTCCAGAACTTCTTAAACTCTTTAGATTTCTCCGCCCAAATATTAGTGCTCTCTCGAAGATTAAATATAACAGGGTATTTAGACAAGCTCTCAGAAATAGAGAAAAAAGAAGAAAATGAGCTTTTACAGGTTCAGATTTCAGAATATAGGAAATTCATTGACCAAATAATGAAAGGAGGTTCTGTTATGCAAAAAACCTTTTATGTAGTGGTGCCGTTTGCAATTGGAGAAACTCAGTCAATAGGAGCAAAGATTAGAAAATCCCCTAAAATAACCTTAACTGAAGAGGCTTTCCAAAGGTCTAAAAACCAGCTTTTACAAAGAGTAGAGTTTATAGTCTTGGGACTAAGATCCTGCTCTTTAGAAGCTGTTCCATTAAATACCTTAGAAATATCAGAGCTCCTTTGGAGCGTTTATCACCCATCAGAAGCAGAAAGAGGCTATTATCCTGAAATGCCCTCTGAGCTTTTAGATTAATATGAAATTTAATTTTAATTTGCCATTTTTTAAAAAAAGCAGAACAAAGATTGACGACGAGCTCTTTTCCCAAGAGCCCTTAAATATTGCTGATATTATAGCTCCTTCTTTTATAGAAGTTAAGCAGGGCTTTGTAACAATAGGAGAAAGAATGGCAAAGACCTATTTTATTTTTTCTTATCCAAGATATTTAACTTCTGGCTGGCTTTCTCCTATTATTAATCTTAACCATCCAATGGATATTTCTTTTTTCTTCCATCCTGTACCGACAGAAAAAGTATTAAAGCAGTTAAGGAAGAAGGTGACCGAAGTGCAAGCAGAGATAGCTGAAAGAGAGGAAAAAGGCCTTATCAGAGACCCTTCTTTAGAAACTGCTTATCAAGACCTAGAAGACCTAAGGGAAAAACTGCAAACAGCCCAAGAAAGGATGTTTCGGTTTAGCCTTTATCTAACCATTTATGCTGATTCTGAAAAAGAACTAAGAGGGGTGGAAACAAACCTAAGGTCTGTCCTAGAATCAAGATTAATATATATTAAACCTGCTCTTTACCAGCAAAAAGAAGGATTTGTGAGCACTTCTCCCTACAACATGGACCAACTAATGGTTACCACCCTAATAAACACTTCTCCCTTATCTTCTACTTTTCCTTTTATTTCTTTTGATTTAAGCTCTAATGAAGGAATCCTGTATGGAGTAAATAAACACAACAGTTCAATTGTTTTGTTTGACAGGTTCACCCTAACTAATGCCAACTCTGTTATCTTCGCGGTCTCAGGTTCCGGCAAATCATACTCCGTGAAGCTGGAAATATTAAGATATTTAATGATTGGAGTTGATTCAATTGTTTTAGATCCTGAAAATGAATACAAGTTTTTAGCAGAAGCTGTAGGAGGATCTTTTTACAATGTTTCTTTAGCCTCTCCTCACCATATCAACCCTTTTGACCTGCCTGCCCCACGAGAAGACGAAAGAGCAGAAGACGTTTTAAGAAGTAACATTATTAACTTGGTTGGGCTAATGAGGGTTATGCTTGGAGGATTATCGGCTGAAGAAGACGGCGTTATGGATAAGGCAATCTCAGAAACATATGCTGCGAAAGACATAACCATTGATTCAGATCCTGCTTTATGGGGCAAAGAAGACGGCCTGCCCTTTCCTCTTTTGGGAGACTTAGAATCTGTTCTTTCAACAATGGAGGGAGCAGAATCTTTGGTCAAAAGACTCCAAAGATTCACCCAGGGAGTTTATGCTGAGTTTTTTAATCAATCCTCTAACGTGAATATGAAAAACCGCCTGGTTGTCTTCGGCATAAGAGATATGGAAGACGAGTTAAGACCAATGGCAATGTATATAGTTTTAAGATTTATCTGGAAAACAGTCACTTCGGAGCTCAAAAAAAGACTGCTTATTGTAGATGAGGCCTGGTGGCTGGTCAATAATGCAGAAGGCGCTTCATTTCTTTTTGGAACAGTTAAAAGAGCAAGAAAGTACTGGCTGGGAGTAACAACAATTACTCAAGATGTTAATGACTTTATGAAATCAGATTACGGCCAGCCAATTATTACAAACTCTTCTCTGGTTTTACTGATGAAACAAAATCCTGCTACTATTGAAGTGGTTAAAAAGACGTTCAATCTCACAGAAGAAGAAAAAATGCTTTTGGTAGAATCTCCTGTGGGCGAAGGCATATTCTTTGCCGGAGCAAAACATGTTTTAATTAAAGTCTTGGCTTCTTACACAGAAGACCAGATAATAACTACTGCCCCAGAAGAAGTAAAGAAAATCCGGGAAGCTAAAAAAGAATTAGAACAATATTAAAATGGCTGAGGAAACTCAAGGAGTAAAAACACCTGTCAAAAAAAAGGGTTGGTTTCAAAAAATTCCAGCTAATGTTCTTTTGTCTCCGGGAGGGATAATCTTGGTTTTTTTAGCTATAACAATTGAGATACTGGACCTAATCCCACTCCCTGTGATTGATCAAATATGGGAACTGCCTTTAGAAATATTATTTATTGTATTATTAATTCTAATAGCTAAACCCTCTATTAAATCTTTGATTATCCCTTTTGTTTTGGAAAGGATACCTTTTGTAAGTGATGTTTTGCCAACTTGGTTTCTGAAGATGATCTTGTAATTTAAGAATTATGAATTATGAATTAAGAATTAAGAATCTAATATTCATCATCTTTTTGTTCTTGCTTTTGGCAAGCCCTGTTTTGGCTCAAGAATTTAATTACCCTAACCTGCCAGGAGCTACTCCTCCTCAAAACTTTTTAACAACCGCTGCTCCAGAAGATATTCCCGGTTTGTGGGTAAATTATATTATTAACCTGTTAACGTGGGGAGCCGGCATGCTTGCTTTTGGAGCTTTAGTTTGGGCAGGAATAAAGTTTATAACCTCAACTGGCAAACCAGACAAAATTATAGAAGCAAGAAAACAGGTGTCTGGCGCATTTTTAGGTTTGCTAATAATTCTAACCGCTTATTTTGTTTTAGAAACAATCAGCCCCTATTTCGTTGACTTTGCTTTGCCTCAAATTCAAAACTTCCAAACAGCAAACATACCAGCCCCACCCACAGAAGAAAGCCAGAAAAGCTCAGTAGACAGCTACATACCTTTTGGCAGAATAATAGAGAATATCTTCCAAACATATATATCTAACCCAACTGATGCGCAGCAGGGGACTGCGGGCCCTGAAGTACCGGATACATTAACAAGGATCCAAAGAGTCACTAATATCCTTGATGCAACAGGAGTGTCTACAAATCAAGCACAAACAAATGCTATCTTAACTGAAATTATGCAAAGAACAGATAATATAAGAAACTTTACCCAACAGTGTGATTGTTCCAACACGCAACCAGACCCACCATGTTCATCGTGCGCGCAGTGCCCCCCTATTCCTCCTCTTTGCACTTGCGACCCTTGCAATAATGTAAGGGGTAATATGATCACAGAAATACAAGATCTTCAACCATGGCTTTTTGGAAACATAGACAGCATTGTTCAGCATGATGCTTATGGAGCACAACTTCAAATCACCACAAACCTGACAATAGAAATAGAAAGATTAGAAGAAGAAGTTAAGGATCTGAAGATTTGGTTTGACAGACTGGCAAGGTCTCAAGAGTTTATCCAAGACTGCGATTGGTTCTCCCTGAACAACCGCAATCAGTTTTTCCAGAAAAAGGATGATTTTGAAGCAAAAGGATGGGTAATTGAAGACGTGGCTTTTTATGATGACTTAGAGGCTATTTTAAACATACCTGTTAATCCAACAACCCTTCAACAAAGATGGTATCCTGCTCCTGGAACACCATTGGAAGAAATGGCTGATGAATCAACCCTTTACTGCGCAGTTGGGGGAACATATGTCGCCCAACCATCTGACTATAAGCTGGGGCTTTCTCTTCCAGATCCTTTTGAAGGAAAAGACGATATCACAGACGAAGACATTGAAGCTGCGTTTACTTATGAGATGGCCTGCGATATAACAGTTCCTTTTGGAGAAGTTTTAGATAAGGTCCACCGAACAGCCAGGCTATTCTTAAACCATTTAGAATTAATATTAGATAGAGAAAAGAAAATCCTTGAA
>CAZNBW010000036.1:0-5491 GCA_964571585.1 uncultured Candidatus Saccharibacteria bacterium
TGATATATTGGAGCTTAAAGAACTTAGCGGAATACAAAGGAAGGGCCTGGCCAAATAATAAAAAAGCTCAGTGAAACAACTGAGCTTTTTTCTTTGTGGGCAGTACAGGATTTGAACCTGTGACCCCTGCAATGTGAATGCAGTGCTCTACCACTGAGCTAACTGCCCATTTGGGCTTTTTTCTAAATTATAATATAATATATATAATATGCAAATATTTGAACTTCATTTTAATCCTAAAAAGGAAAACCACACCTTTAGCACTTTTATCTCAGAACCTGAGAATGATATAGAGAAAAAGAAAGGCAGCCTATACATGGCAGGAGAAGTAACTTCTCCCCTGTTAAAGCCGGAGGAATTCCTGGGGAAAACAGCAAGCGCTATTAAGAAAACCTTTTACAGCCAAAAATTAAACCCAGAAGCTTCTTTGGCAGCTGCCTTAAAAAGAGCAAATGACTTTCTAGGAGAAGAGGTTAAAAAAGAAAACGTGGGATGGCTAGGCAATTTAAACTTTGCTGCAATCTCAATTAAGAACTATGATCTTGTTTTTACTAAAACAGGAGATATAAAGATTATTTTAATAAGAGGCGGGCAGATAAGTGATATCGGCAAAAACCTAAGCCTTGAAGAACTAGATCCTTACCCTGTTAAAGTATTCTTTAACGTTGCCTCAGGAAAACTGGCTAATGATGATATTCTTTTAATTTTGAGCAATAGTGTTTTTCAGTTTATAAAAGAAAAGGGCATATTAGAAACTTTGGCAAAATCAGAAAACGTCAATGCCAAGAAAGTAAAAGAAATCCTTCCTCAATCTTTGTTCACCAAAGGAGAAGGAGCTAAAATATCAGGCCTTTCCTTAATCTTTTCATTTAACAGAGAAAGAACCAAATCGCCTTTCTCAGTACTTCTTGCAAAAACAGATAAAATAAAGAGGCACAACGCCTTCTCTGTTCCCATCATTGTAAGACCTATTAAGAACGCCCTTCGGAAAGTTAAAAAAGCAATCCCTGTTAAGAATATCCGCCTGCCCAAATTAAAAACTCCTTTTGTCTCTTTGGGAGGGCCAACAGTAGAAAAGCTCAAGAAAACTAATAACCTCAAAAAAAAGACAATGCTGATAGCAGGACTCGGGATTCTGCTTTTGGCCGGCTTTATTATTTTTAAAACAGCGGAAGATAGAAAAGAAAGAGAAATAATAACAGCTTTCAAACAGATAGAACAGAAAGTGAAAGAAGCAGAAAGCTTTTTGCTGACCCAAAACCAAGAAGAAGCAAATAAACTTTTTAAAGAAGCTTTCAAAGAGATAATTCCTTTAACAGAAAAAGAATCTTCCCTGACTCCCTCTATAATGTCTTTAGAACAAACAATCCAGGGAAATCTAGAGAGATTAAACAAGGTAGAGAAAATAGAAAGCCCGGAAACCTTCCTTGAAATAGCCGACTTTAATCCAGAGAAAATAGCGGTTTCTGCGGGAAATATATACATATACAATAGTTCTAACTCTTTGCAAAGAATAATCATAAAAACAGGAGAAAAAGAAACTATTGAGATATCAGATGACGTAAAGCGTTTAGACTCAAGCTCTGGAGCTATTCTGGCTCATTCTAGGCCAAACAAAATCTACTATTCAATAAAAGGAGAATGGCAAGGAAAAGATTTAGGCGCTCCCTCATCCTATCAAACCAACTTTGACTTATTTGCTTCTTATCTCTTTAACCTTTATTTTATTGATAAAGAAAGCTGTGATATAACAAAGTATCCTTATTTGACTAATTTTGAATGGGGACCTCCCAAACTCTGGCACGAGGACCTTGGCAAAACCTGCTTAGATCCAATATCCATAGCAATAGACGGCTCTATCTGGCTTTTAAACCAGGACAATACTATTACGCGCTATTACACGGGTGAATTCCAGGAGAACATTGCCTTTGACATATTCCCCTTTCCAGAAGAATTCACTGAGATAGATATAAGGAATAATTTGTATATACTAGAGCCTAAGAATAACAGAATCATCATTTTAGACAAGGAAGGAAACATAATAAAACAATTCCAGTCAGAACAGTTTGATAACTTAAAAAGCTTTGCCCTATCAGAAAACGGCAAAACCATTTATCTTCTCAATAACACTACTATTTATAAAATAGAGTTATAGAAAGTGAAGAAAAAGAGCAGGTATTAATCTGCTCTTGCTGTTATCTTTTTCTCCATTGTTTTTTCTCTTCAGGGTAGAACCAATCTTTTATTATTCTTACTACTTCTCTTAATAAAAGGTACAAGCCCTTAAGGGCCAATGTGACAACTCCAACAAATAAAAAAAGATACAGAAAAAATCTAATCGTCATAGCGCAATCTCCCCTCTTAGTTGTAAAAGAACAATATTATAATTTTTAAGCTTTAAGCATTATTATTATATATAATATCAAAGAAACGACAATAGTGATTATTAAAACAAGCCAAAAGTAAGGGCAATAGAAATAATAAACAACAAATAAAACAATAACAAGCAAAGGCAAGAGCCAATACAGCTTGTTTTTTTCTATCCTGGCTTTTCTAATGCTTAAGAAGAATAACATTATTAAAACAACAATAAGAAGAATCAAAATCCAGCAGACGCTCTGAAATCCCACAGCAGCCAATAAATTATCACAGCAAGGCTCCTTTTCCTCCTCCCATTCTGGAGAGTAATCATTTGTCTGTTCTTGATTCTCCCCCCTTTCTGTTATTTCGGTTAACCCCTTAACAATGCTTGCGCCCTTTACTTCTAATTCTGGCTCAATAGATTCTCCTTCTGGCCCTGCCACAAATTCATTCTGGCCAGCTTCCTGTTCAGTTAAAGTAGTAAAACTATGCTCTTTGCTCAAAGCAAAAGATCCGTGAGAAATACAACGGTAATAATAAGTGATTCCAGGCGTCAAACCAGTAATAATTACTGAATGCGGATTGGGAACTTTCTTAGTATCTTCTGTTGTTGAATGAGCATAACCATAGTCTGGCAGATTATCTAATTCTAAACTATGCGGCTCGTTCTCAGAAGAATAAATCACCCTACTCGTACTATCATACGTAGTATCCCAAGTAATAGTTACTTGGTTTTGTTCTATTTCTGAAGCGTTTTCCTTAAAAATTTCCAGCCCGGGAATAAAATATCCGCCGCCGGTGCCTCCACCGCCAGTGCCTCCGGCACTTCCTTCTCCTCCGATTGACTCTGTTCCTAGTGCTCCAACTTTAAAATCAAAACCAACTTCCAGACCCTGATAATCATCATCGCTTCCAGGCAGAAAAGTTATTGAAAAATAATACTTTTCTGTAGTATCCGCGGTTAAATCAGCGATCTTTTTCTCGCCCTCATTGTAAAAACCAGTTAAAGAATTTTCGTATAGTTCATTAAAATCCTTGTCTTTAATTATCAAATTCAATTTATCGGCCAAGCAATAATATTCAGAGCCGGGACAAACCAACCTGGTCATTTCCACTCCGATCGGCAAAGTCTGGTCGCTCTTATTAGTTACTTCAACCCAATGGACAACCTCTTCTCCAGGCAAAAAGTTTGCTTCTTCAAATAAAGGGTGATCTGGCTCCCCTTGAAAAAAAACATCAATCAGATCATTGGCTTGAGCATAAACCGGCACCAAAAGAAACAGACCTGTGCCTAAAATAGCTAAAGCAATTATTAAAATTTTGATGTTTTGTTTAATCATATATTGTTATCCGAATCTCCTTCGCCTTCACCATTAGGTTCTTCAGAAGCAATAGGGCTTTCATCAGGCAAGAGGACTGGCTGTTCTTCAATAACTGGTTCTGGTTCTGGTTCTGGCTCTGGCTCTGGCTCCGGCTCTATTGGCTCCATGGATATGGTTGGCTATACAGATGACGTGGCTGTCTCAAGAATCGGTTCTGGTACAGGATCTGGCTCTGGCATAACTATAACCGGCTCTATAGACGGTGTGGCTGTTTCAAGAATTGGTTCTAATACTGGCTCTTCTGCCACAGGTTCTATATTTATAACTGGTTCATCCTGTTCTTCTTCAATTCCTGAATATCCTTCTCCGCCAGATGTAGCGCCAACCGTCTCGCTGTTCGTTATAGCCATTATATCAAAAAGGGTCATCATTGGCGGGCAAAAATCTTCACTCTCATCTTCACCTAAAAGAAGAGAATAATCTTTATGATGAGCCACAATTTTTATTCTCGCCTCGTCTGTAACATAACTGCTATTGTATGGCGGCTTCCATTCAAATAATCCATCGTTATCTGTATCTGCCACTATATGATCAAACCAGGTATTTCCGCTATCGTTTGAAAAATAGATATCAATTAGCAAGTCCTGGTCTAGACCAATCTGGTTAACAGCTGTCCATCTAATAGGATATTCGCATTGGGCATTCATTCCCTTACTTACACACCAGGCGCTACATGTATCTATGATAGGACATGCAGGCGGCACCAAATACCAAACTTCCTCACCGACAGGATAAATAATTTCAACTTCCGGCATCCAGCTTCTGGTAGTTATGGTGCTATCGATTGATTCTGTGTCCGAAAACCCTTGACCCGGAAGAGAAAAATTGGTCTGCCACCCATCAAAAACAAAATTAAACTTGCAGGACTTGTTTTGAAGCTCTAAAGAAACTTCAGAAGGTAAAATAATTTCAGAAGCGTAAAACCAATGTTCATCTAATCCATAAAATATATTATCAAAATGACTATGAGAATTTGGAATCTGCAAATCAGGATCGTCTGGATCTAAAACCCTTAAATTAAAATCTTTCAAAAGACCATTGTATTTTAAATCCATATGCCTATGATCAAGATGATTAGGAGGATCTCCCGGTTCCGCATCATACCAGTTGTACCAAACTTTTAACTGTAGGGCTTGGTACAGCTCCAAATCGCAAAAATCTTCCACCGGTTCAGCTGAAGCTGTGTATTTAAGAGGCAAACCGTCCTCTCTTTTAATATATATGTCTCTGGCAACAGAATCCCCTGGCTTCATATTGCCTGATTTTTCCCCCGGCACAAAATTATTTTGGCCCGATCTTAAAGAAAAATCCAGCAATCCTGCTTGATGACTATTTTCAGAACTAGTTTCTGTATCGTTGTAAAAAGCGCCCGTACCTTTAATGCCTGCTATTTGAATCCAGCCTAAAATAAAAATAACAAATACAACTCCCATTCTAAAAACAGCTTTTCTTATAACTTTATTATTCAGAAAAACCATTTCTTTTTCTATATTATAATCCAGTATCCATTTTTTTCTTCTTCTTGATTTCATTATATATCTTTTTTGCTTCGTCAAAAATAATTACTAAAGCCGGGACAATAATTAAAATCATAAATCCAACCGGCCTCTTGGCAAAATCAATAACATATCCGATATAAGGAATGTCAAACAAAACCTTTCCTATAATATCTTCTTGTAAAACCTCTCTGGTGTCTGGCGCGTTGTTAACATCGCCTTTGGTAACGTATACTGGTTTTCCTCCAACAA
>CAZNBW010000037.1:0-5437 GCA_964571585.1 uncultured Candidatus Saccharibacteria bacterium
TTATACAGTTAAAGTAACAAGAGGGGCTGATAATGTTGATACAGCTATTACAGAAGCTATGATAACTATTAATAATGGGATTGCGATAAAACCTTTTTGTTTCATAGTTAATTATAGATTTATAGCTAACTTCAAATTAACTCTATTTTGCAAAAATTTCAAGCAGAATCAATAAAAACACGCCGTTCGGTCTCCCGAACACCTCACGAGCCTGCTCTGGTGCTGCGATTCGAACTGTCTCAAATTCGAATAAAGTTCGATGTCCTAACGGGGTACCGGGATATTTTCTCGAACTATTTGTCAAAATATGAGGCGGATCGGTCTCTCGAACCGCGCTCAAGGTGGCTGCCGGGCTAGGACTCGAACCTAGATAGACAGATCCAAAATCTGTTGTCCTACCATTAGACGACCCGGCAATATCCGGCGGGACCGGCAATAACATATATTATACTAGCTTTCTTGAATGAAGTCAACTAAAGCCACTTCTAAAGGGAGCTCTGGTATAGAAGAATACTTCATCTTATTCTCTGCTTCCATAAATAGATTTACTGCCCTTTGAATCTCTTTCTGGCTTAAAGAATTAACCTGGCTTTTTATCTTCTCCTGCTCTTCTTTTGTAAGACCTAATATCATGGGGTTCTGAGCTGCAGGGTTCATCTTTAAAAGCATTGCCTGTCTTAAGTAAGAAACCAGACCTTTGGCAAACTCTTGGGGATCATACCCTGTTTCAAATGTCTTCTCCAAAAAACTCACAGCCTCTCCCCCATTCTTATTAGCTAAAAGATCAACAAACTCTGCTATCATGGCCGTATCTGCCAAACCGAGAAGATCTTTAATATCTTCTGCTTTAATCTCTCTATTGAAAGTTCCTCCAAAAGTTAAAACCTGATCCAACAGACTTTCTGCATCTCTCACAGCTCCTGCAGAGTTTAAGGCAATAAGTTCTAAAGCTGGCTTTTCTATCTTAGCTTTCTCCTTCTTAGAAATTATCTCCAGCCTTTTAACTATTTCTGGCAAAGTAAGTTTTCTAAAATCAAACCTCTGGCAGCGGGAAATAATTGTAGGAATCATCTTATGAATCTCGGTGGTAGCTAAAACAAATACTGCATGAGAAGGAGGCTCTTCTAAGGTTTTTAATAAAGCATTGACTGCTTCTTTGGTTAACTGATGGCACTCATCTATAACAAATATTTTATACTTCTCTTTGTTAGGAGAAAACCTAATCCCCTCTCTTAACTCCCTTATCTCATCTATGCCTCTGTGAGAAGCTGCATCTATTTCTATCAAGTCCAGAGACCTGCCTTCTTTTATCTCTTTGCAAGAAGAACAAGTATCACACGGCTCGAAATCCCCGTCTTTTCTATTATGGCAATTAACTGCTTTTGCCAATAGCCTGGCAATAGTTGTTTTGCCAGAACCCCTGGGACCTGAAAAAATATATGCATGAGAGACCATATTAGAAGACAAAGCATTTGTTATTGTTTTAACAACATGCTCTTGGCCTATTATTTCAGAAAAGTTCTGAGGTCTATATTTTCTGTATAACACTAAGTTAGCCATAAAATGTTTGAGTTAATAATAACACTATTGCTCCTGCTATTACAACTCCTGCTGATATTAAGGGAAAAGCTTTCTTAAAAGGGACATTGAACAGAAAAGCTGCAACTGCTCCTGTCCAAGCTCCTGTAAAAGGCAAAGGAATTGCCACGAAACTTATTAGGGCAATGCTGCCGTATTTCTCAATTCTAGCTGAGCTTTTTTTCCTGGTCCTTTCAAAAAGCCAGGAGAAGAATTTATTAAATACTTTAAACTTTAAAGATAGCCAATCAGAAACAGGACCTAAAAATAGAAGAAGAAATACTATTGGAACCAGGTTGCCTACAACAGAAACTAAAAAAGCTGCAAGCCAGTTCATATTATATACCGTTAAAGCAACAGGCAAAGAAACTCTCAGCTCTCCTACTGGAGTCATTGCTAAAAAGAATGTTTCTATCACGCCCGTCATATTTTAATCCTACCCCATCAACCCTCCAAAATCAAGAAAAAAGCCCCGCATTATCGCGAGGCCTATTTGTAAAACTTCCTAAAGGAAAATTGATTTAATCCTCTAGCGTCGCAATCTCTAACAAAGGCTTCCAGCTTTGATTCAAGAGAGAAAAATTCTTTTCCATCAAGGCGATAAAAACATACAGATTATCATAGACTATTTTAACATGGTCCATTTGGATATTTATTGATCTTGTGTTTGTCTCGTAGTAGTAATAAATTTCTTTACCGCCAAACAAGAACCTAACCTTGAAATTGCTTCTTTTATCGGATGAAATCTCCCAGACAAATTTATTATCTACTCCCGGCAGACTCAGCTCGTCGCTGGTCCTCTTTCCATCTCCCCACTTGTAAAAGGGCTTAATTAATCCTAAAACTGTTCCGACAACACTATTTATCTCCTTTCTCATTAAATCGATCCCCCTAGAACCCTTTAACAGCATTTCAACAATTTGTTTTGCTTCTTGTTCTTCCATTTCTTTTTCCTTTCTCGGGAAACCCTCTCGGGCGGTTAATAATTGAGCATCTCTGCTCGTTGTTAAGAACTGAATATAATATATCATATTTATTTAATCGGTCAATAGTGATTTTTAAAGAATTATCTGTTATTATATAATAATGGTTAAACTATATAATACATTAGCTAAAAAGAAAGAAAACTTTAAACCCTTGAAAGACAAACAGGTGGGCTTTTACTCTTGCGGACCTACTGTTTACTGGTATGCCCATATTGGAAACCTAAGAACATATATCTTTAATGACATATTAAAGAGAATTTTGGAGTACAACGGGTATAAAGTGAAGCATATAATGAACATCACAGATGTGGGACATTTAACATCAGACGCAGATGAAGGAGAAGATAAGCTGGAAAAAGCAGCAAAAAAAGAGAAAAAAACAGCCCAGCAGATAGCCAGTTTTTACACTAAAGCATTTAAGAAAGATATCAAGGCATTAAATATTATAGAACCTAATATCTGGGCAAAAGCCACAGACCATATTAAAGAACAAATAAATATAGTAAAAGAGCTGGAGAAAAAGGGATATACTTACAGAATAAAAGACGGCATATATTTTGATACTTCTAAAACAAAAGACTATGGGAAATTGGCAGGAAAAAAACAAAGAAAACTCAAAGCAGGAGCCAGGGTAAAAATGGTAGAAGGGAAAAAGAATATAACAGACTTTGCTCTATGGAAGTTCTCTGATAAAAAAAGGCAAATGGAATGGAACTCACCCTGGGGCATTGGCTTTCCAGGCTGGCACACAGAATGCGTGGTGATGGGAATAAAATATCTGGGAATACCTTTTGACATTCATACTGGCGCAATAGACCTTATACCCACCCACCATACCAATGAGATAGCTCAGGCAGAAGCGGTATATAATAAAAATCTGGCAAAATACTGGCTTCATGGAGAACATCTTATTCTTAAAAAGGGAAAGATGGCCAAATCAGAAGGTAATATTATCTTAATAGATGACTTAATAAAAAAAGAAATAAATCCTTTATCTTTCAGGTATCTATGTCTAACAACCCATTATAGATCCAAACTCACATTTTCCTTGGAAAGCTTACAAGCTGCTCAAAACGCATTAGAGAATTTATACGATAAATTTTCAGAAGCCAAGAATCAAAAATTAAAGATTAAAAATAGTTATAAAAAAGAGTTTTTAAAATATATTAATGATGATTTAGACACCCCAAAAGCTCTAGCTTTAGTGTGGAAGTTAATTAGGGAAAACAAAATTAGCAAAGAGCTATTTTTAGACTTTGATAAGGTCCTAGGTCTAGGCTTAAACAAGATTAAAAGACAAACCATACCTAAAAAGGTAAAAGATTTAGCAAAACAAAGAGAAAAATACAGAAAAGAAAAAAACTTTAAAAAAGCAGACCAGATAAGAAGAGAAATAGAAAAACAAGGATACATAATAGAAGATACCACTCGCGGCCCGGCCATAAAATAATTCTATTCGTGTACATAAAAAAGGACTGCTCTTTGAATATAAACAATCCTTTTTCTTGTTTTTTCTCTTAAAAACGAGAAATAGAAGGCACTGCGGGCTTTCTAAACTCTGGAAATTTGTTTCGCAAATTCTCGGCAAAAGCTTGAATTTGCTGTTCTGTTGGATCTCCTCCTAAGCCTTTCAGCCGATTGCTTGCGACGGATAAAAATCCATTATTCCTTACTTCTTGGTTTGTGACGACAAAACCGCCAACCACAACAGATCTTTTTGCACTCATATTGGTGCCTCCTTATAAAAAATTTCCATCATGTTAAACAACTAATAATATAATACATCCAACCAACCTAGCTTGTCAACCCCATTTGTAATAAGCCCGGCTTATTATAAAATAAAAAGCCCGTGTATTGTATTATATAAACACGAGCTTAGGTTTTCGGGCTTTAATGTGCTACCTCGCCCCAGAGGAATCCCATCGATCTGGCACAGGCCGCTAGATTCTGATATCCCTCTCTTGTTTTCTCCTTGCTTTGATTCTCACTTTCCGCTTCTTTTTGTTCTCTTGTACTTTCCATATTAGTATTCTCCTTTTCCATTCTATCCTCTCCCAGATATTATTGGTTAATAATATCCCCTCCTTTACAATACCCTCATTATATCATATAATATCGTTCCTGTCAATAGCATTTGTGTGAAGCCAGGCTTCACACAAAATAAAAAGCCCTTGTATTTATTACAAGGGCTTTGTCCCATGTTCTCACGGGAAAGACCTCTTCCGAAGCCTCTTCTCTTTTTGATCTGAACTTCTTATCATTAAAGAAATTGCCATAAGAGGCAGAAATATCCCCATTGTTAAGTATCTGAAGTTAGTATTTTCAAGAAAGCCGTAAAAGCCTTTCTCTCTAACCTCTTTGGGAATACCCCTCAAATCAATTATTCGTTTAAAACCATGCGCTACATCAGCTGCCAAAGCTCCTGTCGGATTTGACTCATTCATCTGAGCCATCTTTACTGTTACAGAAATCTGACAGACAGCTACTGATATCAACACAAACAAGATTAAACGAATAACCTTACTTCTGGTAACAATACGAGCTAATGTGTAGCCAATCATTAAAGAAGCAACAGCTAAGAATATCTGATAACTATCGTGCTTTAAAAGAATGGCCAACACAACGGCGTCTGCAAAGATATGGACTAAAAACATATTTTTATAGTCCAGTTTCATATAACCATCCCTCCACTTTATTAATCACGGGCTGCACGACCAACAGACAGAGTTGTCTGTGAACCTTGTTCAATGCGGCCGTTAAAGGCTGTTGCCTTACAGTTGGCTTCTAAAGCACAGCCGACAATAAACATTCCAAGCATTAGGGCCAACACAAACAATACTATTCTTACCCTATTCATAATAAGTCTCCTAAAC
>CAZNBW010000038.1:0-5001 GCA_964571585.1 uncultured Candidatus Saccharibacteria bacterium
ACGCGGAATTGGGGAAAACTTAGGAAGCGCATTTGGAACCGGTTTGCAACAAGCACTTGGAATGCTTGCAAAACAAAAATTAGCTGGTTTAACAAAACAAAATGAACAACGTCAATATGCCTCACAAATTTATCCTTTTGTTTCAAGGTTGCCAGGCATGACTCAACAAAAGGCATCTGAAATTTCTAACTTTATGTCAGCACTTCATCCTTCGGAAAGAAAAAACGTTTGGGGCAATTTAAGTTCTTTTATTGGTCAATCCCAACAAGGCGCACAACCTCAACAAGGGGCGCAATTAGGGGCGCAATCTGAAATGCCTGGGGAACCACAATTTTCTCCACAGCAACAGGATCAAAGTGCTTTTCTTTCAAAGATGGGAGTTAAGCCATATGGAACTCAATTAGATTTATCTGGATTGCAAGGTGCTGGAGTCGCTCCACAAGGACAACAAGGTCAACAGGGATCTCAGCAAGAACAACAAGTAAGTCCAGAAATGCAGAGATTTCAAGATTTATTTAAAGGTCCTCAAGAAAAATTTCAAGAAAAAACGATTCAATTAAAAGAAAAAGGCCTTGCTCAAAAAGAAGAACTTGCGAAGGATGCTCAACAGGAATTAAGAGAAAGGGCAATGTCCAAAGAGCTTGGAAAGCTTAGTGAAAAATATGAATCTGCTAATGAAAGTTTAAATTATAATAAAGTTTTGCGTGAATTGAATAATTCTGGACAACTAACACAGGGAATGACAGCAGACTTTTGGGAAAAAACAGGTCTACCAACAACTTTGTGGGCAAATTCATCTACTGAATTAGCAAAAAAAGTAATTGAACAAAGTATTGCTACTGGTGCACAAAGCATAGGGAAAGCAAGAGGAGTTGGTGCGAAATTACTGGAATTGTTAAGAAAATCATATCCAACATTATCTAATTCTCGTGAAGGAATGAATCTTATTCTTGATTCAACTGATGCAGTTCATAATGAACCTGCTATAGATGCTTATAATACAGGACAACGTCTTGCAGAAGACTATGAAAAAAGTGGTGATAGAATTCCATATAATTTCTTAGGTAAAGTCCATCAAATATCTGAAACTGAAACTAAGAAAAAGATTGAAGGTTTTATAAAGAAAGTAAAAACAGCTACTGATTTAGCCCCTCTTGCAAATGTTCCATATCAAGGAACAGTTATAGGCGCAGCTAATGGATATGTTGGTAGATGGAATTCTGACAAAAATGCTTATGACTGGTTTACCAATAAAAAGGAATAAAAATGAAGTTTGCTCCTATAACTGAAAATATAGATTTTGATAAACTTACGCCAGTTGAAGTCTTCGCACCATCAGAAAATGTTTCTGATGATAATTTATTACAACGAGGTGGCCAATTTGCAAAAGGATTAGTTGCTCGAGGGGTGCAAGCTCCTTTTAAATTAGCTGAAAATATAGTTGGAGCAGGAGAATGGTTAGCAGAAAAGGCAGGAGTCCCAAAATCTCAGTCCAAGGGTCCAGAACTTCCTTCTGAAGCAGAAGAGTTCATCAAAAACTTTGGTGGCAACGAACCGCTTTCAGAAAAGGTGGCAAATATATTTGGTGGTGAAAAAGCTATAAAACCAGAAAATTGGTTTTCAGAAGGATTGCAGAAGTCGGCAGAAAATTGGCCATTATTATTTTTAGGAGGAGGGCCAACAATTGCCAAAGGTGTAGCCGACCTTTCAAGTAGTTTTGGTGGTGTGGCTGCAAAAAAAATGGGATTTGGCACAGTAGGACAAGTAGTTGGAAGTCTTATAGGTGGTGCATTGCCTGGTGTTGCCAAATTATTTCATGCAGCAGGAAAGGCCCCAGCTTTATTTGGACCAGCAAAAGACCGACTTTACAAAGCTGAAGCTAATTTGGGTTCTAAAATTAAAACTGATCCTACTAATTTAATAGAAGAACTTACAAACATTCATGATGATGCAGCAAAACATTTAATTAGCAAATCTGTGTTTTCAAAGGAAGCACAAAGTAACGTTAAAAAAAACATTGCAAACATTACATCTAAACTAGACCATAAAAACGTAACAGCAGCAGATATTTTTAATGTAAAAAAAGATATTAATAATATATTTTCTCCTATAAAATCTGTAGAAAATACTTTTATTAAGCGTATTTCTAGCGTTGTAAATGAATCATTAAAAGAAATTGGCAAGGAAAATCCTGAATGGGGAAATGTTAGCAAGGCGGCTAATGAACTTCATAAAATATCTCTTTGGCCTTCTAATTTAAAAAATTGGATGATTGGTGAAGGCAAAGGAAAGGTTAATCAAATATTAAAAAATCCCGTAGGTCAAGCTGCATTAACGCTTTTAGGTGGGATTGTTGGCGGACCTTATGGATGGGCTACTGCTGCTGCTGGCGCTGCGCCATTGGCTACTGCTGCTATTAAAGGTGGAAAAGGGGCTGCTGAATCAGGTCTTAAATTTTTAACTTATTTATCAAAATCTAAAGAAGGAAGAAACTTATTAAGTGAAATTGCATTGAATAGCGGAAAGAATTCTTTTGGTGCATTGGCCTCCAGTGTTAATAAATTTAATAAAATGGCCAATAAGTTTACTGCAACAAATAAAATGAAGTTTACTCCTATAACTGAAAATATAGATTTTGATAAACTTACACCGGTTTCTATGTTTACTCCTGATTAGAAGGCGTTATGAGCCACAAGAAGAAATATATGATTATGAGTAGTTTTGCTATCAGTATTGCCATTGCCACCCTTAGTATATAAATAACTTCCAACAGAAGGATGATTTTTTTCTATAACTATCAAGGTCTATACTTTGAATTTCAGGAATACTCATATAGTCTACTGATCCTTTGCGCTCTATTTTTTGGAATCTGTATTTACCATATTCAGAGCTTTCGTTTGATGAAACTTCTTTAAGTTCTGCAAGTAATTTCTTCTCAAGTTCCTCATACTCTTTGCGTTTTTTATGCGCTTTATATGCTTCCTTAGCTACATTCTCCCATGCTTTTGATTGTTTAATAAATTCCATGTTTCCCCTATTAAAATAATTTAAAAACTTATATACAGAATTCCGACCGTAATTACTACAACCGTTACTATGAGCAGAATAAGCTCGAAAATATAACTTTCGCCTTTTTCTGTTGCTGATTCTTCAAAGTCATCATCGATATACTTTTTCTTTCTTATTCCTCTCTTGTAGTAACAATTCATCGAACAAAACTTCTGCTTTTGGTTACTTTCATCGCAAATAAATTCTTTCCTGCATTCCACACATATTCTTTTTAAGCTCATTTTCTCGTTCCATTTTTATCTTTTCTAACATTATATCTTGAAAGTACGCCGTTAAAGTCTTCCTTTCTTGATATGCATTCTCTTTTAACTGAATCGCCAAATTATCAGAGACAAAAAACGTTAACCGAGTCTTTCCTTTTCTTTCGTTTCCCATCAAATCCTTTCGTTATATATATATGTTGCCACCGTTACCACAGAATGTCAATAAAATGATTGCTTTTATGGGGGGATAGGGTGTAATTAAATCAGTATTAACAATATTTTAAGGAGAAGCTCTATGAGCATAAGACAAAAGACAGGCAGAGTAACATATGCCTTTGATGGAGTGCCAACAAAAATGGCTCCATTGGTAATTAAGGCAACTCGTAATCCAACTACAACAGATTTTGCAGAACTTGGAACTACATGGGTCAATACAAGTACTGCGGCTATTTATTGTTTAGGAAAGATAGCTGCTGGCGTTGCAACTTGGTCAACTTCACCAGGATCCGGTGTGGGTGTTTTCACCTCAGTAACAGTTACTACAGGTGATCTTGATGTGCAGGGCGCTGGAACAACCACTACAATAAGCAGTGGTACTATTAATCTTGATAATGGTGCTGGTACAACTACTATAGCTGGTGATCTTACTATTGCGGGAACGACCACATTTGCTGGTGATATAGATATTACTACCGCATCAGCTTATGATATAACCGCAACTGGTGGTCAAGATCCTGCGATCTTATTACAGACCAATGGTGCAGTAACTGAAACTATTCAGATTATTAACACACAGGGTACCGCTGCCGATGCAATTGAAATTAGTGCAGTAGCTGGCGATATTTCAATTAATACAACCAACTCTACTGATGCAGCAGCCATTGCGTTGACTTCAAACGCTGGTGGAATAATTTTAACAGCCGCTGGAGCGCCAGTTGTCGTACAATCTGATATAAATGGTGCGTCAGCCATTGTTATTGAAGCAACTATTGGTGGTGTAGATATTTTGGCTTCAGGTGCAGTTGCTACTGAAGATATTAATATTACCGCTACAGGATCATCGGTTAATGTAACTGCTACAGAAGCAGATGCAGCAGCTATTACTATTAATGCTTCTGGTGGTGGTGTAGATATTACTGCAGCTACTAATGATCTTGATATTCTTGCTACAGCAGCTGGAGTAAATATATCTTCTGGCGAAGCAGCAGCTACTGCAATAACCTTAGATGCATCAAATGCAGCTGGTGGTGTAACCGTTTCAGCTGGAACAGGTGGAATTCTTCTTGGTAACCAAGCGGATTGTACCACAATAGCAGTTGGTGATTTTGCTCCAACCGCAACCCGTACAATCAGTATTGGTGGTGGAACAGTTATTACGGCAGCTACGACTGACACAATTGACATTGGCCCAGACGGTGCAACAACGAACGCAAACAGTATCAAGACAGTAAACGTCAACACTGGCGTAGTTGCTGTTGGTGAAGTTCTAACGAATATTGCATCAGGCGCAGTAACTTCAGGTACCCAAACGGTTAGCATCCAATCTGGAAACGTAACAGCTGGTACTGTCAAGACTGATATAGCAACCGGAACTGGAACGCAAACTGTTAATATTGGTAATGCAGATGGTCTTACAACCGTCAATATTGATGCAATTACTCTTATTAATGATTCTATCGATGTTGCTACTTCAATTAATACAGGTACTTCAACCGGTACAGTAACGATT
>CAZNBW010000039.1:0-4400 GCA_964571585.1 uncultured Candidatus Saccharibacteria bacterium
AGAAAAAACCATATAATTATATCTATTATTTATTAATTTATAACCTTTATTCTATCCTATCATCTTTTTAATATCTTAACAACCCCCTTGTTAACGTCCATTTCTACTAGATCGTCATTCTTAAGCATCTTGGTAGCTATCTTTGTGCCAATTATACAAGGAATTCCTAACTCCCTAGACACTATAGCTGCATGACAAGCTATACCTCCTTCATTAGTTATTATTGCTTTTGCTTTTCTCATAAGAGGAACAAATTCAATTCTGGTCATACTTGTCACCAATATCTCATCTTTATGGAACTCTTCTCTTTCTGGATTTATAACAACTCTTACCTTGCCCTCAATCTTATCTACTCCTCCAGTACTAGCAACCATGCCTTTTACTTCTTCCTCTTCAGAGTAAAGGACTGTGTTAAGCATTTCTTGAGCATTATTATCGTAGAAAATCTTTACCTTCTTATTCTTTTCATAAACTAAGAATATACCCTTTTTCCTTTTCTCTTTCTCTTCATCGCTAATCATTTTCTTATCTTTTAAAAAAGACCCTACCTCTTCCACGGTAGAATCAACTAAATCATGATAGGTTAAGTTATGTTCTTTGGCAACTTCTTCTAAAAAGGAAAACAAGTAATTTAATTGTTTTGTCATCCCTAGCTTTCTCTGATCAAACCAATAGGTACTCAATTCCGCAAAACGGATATCTTTTTTATCCTGACTTGTTAGTTTTAAGCTTAAGGCTATTTTCTTTTTATCTCTATGTATTTTTTCAAAATGGCCTTCTATTTCTTTTAACTCCCCTAAAATATCTTCTTTAGTTCTCTTCTCTGTCTCAAGGGAAACTTCCTTTAATAGAAGCTCGGGGGTTATGTGTATGGTTTTATAGAAATCTGTCTTGAACCAGAAATAATCTTTGATATACTTTTTTATTTTTTCTTTTAAATCCTTTTTATCCAGAACATCTATACAAATTTCTAAAAAGTTCTTCCTTTCCAAATTGAAAACAGACTGTTCTTTTGGAAAAGACAATATTGCCATTAACTCCCTGGCCTTCTCAATAGTAAGGTTGTGTCTTTTAGCAAACCTAGGAGTAATCTCCTGATTAATAACTTCGGCCTTATCCTCTCCAATAGAACCGTACCACCACCATTCTCTGGATATTTCTATGAACTCTTTATAGAACTTTACGGGTTCAGTTTTAGATCGTCTCTTCCATAGTCTGTCCAATTCCTTTTCTAGTTCTTTATGTCTTTTAATTCTATTATCTAAGATTTTCGGGTCTTTACAATAATCAAAGTAAATTCTCCTAGATACTTGAGTTATAATCTTTTGAGGAATAATCTGATAAAATGGCTTTATGTTCTCAGAACAAACATGTGAAAAAATAGGAGCATATCCTACTCCATGAACTTTATCTGAATCAATATAGCCGCAAAAGACTAAATCCAAAGCAACAACAGCTGCATGAGCGCTCTGAATGTTTAGCTCATTTTTTCTTAAGTATTCTAGTACTTCTTTTTTAGTCATTTTTCCTTTTATTGATCATTGCAACAGTCCACTTAATATGGAACTCAAAGTCTCTTTCTGTTCTGCTGTTATCCTCATATACTCTAGAAAATCCTAAACGAGTTGCAGATAGAATCTTGCCTCCGCAGAACAGTAAAACTCTAAACATTTGGTTTCCTACCATTCCATTAACTGGACATACAACATTGCAGCCGGCCTCCACTGCGGGGTTCAAATCAATTGCCCAGTTTTTGGCATTAAATCCCTGTTCTTTTAATTTCTCTACAATATACTCTGCATCTTCGTATGTTTTATTTAGAATGCCATCTATACCCTCTTTAATATCTTTTTTTCTGGGATAAGTTTCATGTCTCCTGCCAGTAAAGACAGCTATATTGGGTTCTATGCCCCATTCTTTAACAAAGTTAGCAATATTCTTAGAAAGTTCTAGTCTCTCCTCTCTGTCCCAGCCCTCAGGATTAGAGGCTGCTGTTATAAAGAACTGCCTGCCTTTCGGGTCTTCTAAAAGACCGGGGCAGAAAGTATACTTCTCTCCTGTTAATTTTTCATAGGCCTCGTAGGTAGTAAAGTCATCAATCGTTCCCCTAATAATTCCCTCCACTTCGTCATTGGCCAGCATTGAAGCTAATTTTTCCTCTGGCTTTTCATCTATAATCTTTTCAAAACCTTCAACATCTTTAATAGCTTCAGGCCCTACCAAAACAATATCTGCATACCGCTTGCCTTTTTCCAAACTTGCTAAAATATCTTCATTTGGTTCTTTTAAGCCAAAAGCAACTTTTGGCCTGCCTAGTTTTACTAATTCCTCCACTTTTTGATTAAATGATTGAAATTCTTTTTCCATAATTTTGTTAATTTAATTATATTTACCTTTAATTTAGTATATATAAAATATATGTAAAAAACAACCCTAGACCTATTGACAAAATGAATATAATTTGCTATAATATAAGTATATTTGAACATTAAAAACTGCATATTTATATAGAAAGGAGGTGTCCAAATGGATACCACACAGCTTAGAAAGATACTCGAATTACAAAGAAGTCTATACCTCGTACCAGGCGACAAAGTTTTAGTAGTTGTCACAACCAGTTTTAAAAACGCGCCAATCGCAGATGCTCTCTGGAGTTATGACCATCAAGTAGTCAAAATTCCTGATGCTGACTACCCGAGTCAGAAATACGACCTGGACAATAGTCTTTTCGCTGATAAAACAGTTGGCTGGATTATCAGCAATATCAGTTTGAGCCACTCTATTGGCTCAGAAATGATAAACAAAGGATTATTTGTAATCTCAAACCCTGGAATTACTAAAGACTGGCTTGCCGTGTTGAAAACTGGAACTGAGACGTGTCAGCTTAATGCTGATAAGATTCAAGAAAAGATTGGCGGAGACATTGGCGGTGAAATTCATATTATCGCTGATGACGGTACAGATCTTAAAGTCCTTGTTCCTAATGGAAACTGGGCAAAAGAGATTGGCACAAGACAAGATCTTGGAACAAACGGATTATATGGGGAATATGTAACAGCTCCGTACGAAACAAATGGCAAGTATGTGCTCCAACCGGGAGATTTTCTCACCAACCCCATTAATGAGGTAATTGAAGAAATCACCTTGGTTATAAGAAGCAACAGAGTTGTGGATATAAAAGGCGGAGTTCAAGCAGAAACGCTTAAAGCAATGCTTGAAAAAGCAAATAATCCTTTGGCCTTTAATCTGGGAGAATTCGCAATTGGAATTAACCCGGCAAAACCAAAGAACCTGCGGCGTTCAGTAGTAGCTGAAAAAATTCTTGGAGGTATTCATATCGCCATTGGAACAAACAGCGTCTGCTTGAAAGAAACCTGCCCCGATATCCACAAATTCCGCTCTGGCAGATATAACGCTGGAGTCCACATTGATGCCATTAAGTTCGGCCCCTCTGTCTTTTTCAAGGCAGATGGAAACGGGCAATTGGTCACCCTCCTAAAAGACGGTAAGTTGATAGTGTAACAAACACTTTTCAACCAAAAGGCGCAAGATACCACTTGCGCCTTCTTTATTTCTTTAAAATCTTATGAACTATCTTTGGGCAAGCAAAGCAAAGGGTATAAAATATTCCTTTAAGTTTTTAGTAGAAACTCTGTAAATCTTTTCATCTAAATAAAAATTACATATAATTTCTCTTAGGCGAAAAACCTCAAAAAGCCGGCCCTTCCACCTTTTATCTTCAATAGTCAAATCAATCAACTCTAAAGTCCTAATAAAACTGCTTTGAGCATTTTCCAAGTCGCCTTTCTCTTTTAAGCTTATTAACCTAAAAACCTCGGAGCCAATATTGCCCATCTGCCGGGCTAAACTCATTCCATGCCATTTATCTTTTATCATACTATCAGCTTATTAATAATTCCTTTAATCTTTTCTCTCACCCCCTCATCTTGCACTTCCATATCAAAATTATTATCAGCTGGCCTGATATTAATTAAAGAAACAAACTCAATCCATTCCGCCTTGCTTTTTGCAGGGTATATATTAATCCCCCAAATATTTCTTTGGTTAGATCCTTGTTTTATCAACGCCTCGTTGGCGTCAGAATGAAATTCCCCGCCCAGTGCTATAATCTTTTTTTCAATATCAACAACAGCTTTTATCATGTCGCCATAATTATCTCTAGCAAAGCTCTCCAACTCTTCTCTTGTAATTTTTTCTTTAATAACTTTAATTTCCATATACTTTAATTTAACTCTTTTTAATAATTTTAACAACTCCTTTATTAGCGTCAACTTCTACCAAGTCTCCGTCTTTTAGTACTTTTGTGGCTATTTTAGTAGCAATAATACATGGTATTCCCATTTCCCTACTAGTAATAGCTGCGTGAGAAGTAATGCCAC
>CAZNBW010000040.1:0-4390 GCA_964571585.1 uncultured Candidatus Saccharibacteria bacterium
CTTTCTTGTATTTTGTCAGTTCGGTAGCCTGACTGCTAATGGTTTTATCCTTCTTTTCTATCTCGCTCATTAAATGGGTATGCTGTTCTAAACACTTTTGCAAATCATTGCTATTTATCATAGAATCCCCCTTTGGCCTTAACCAGCCGATAACATTAGTATAAGCATGGTCAACTTTATGGCAAAATGAACCAGTAGGCCAATTCTCATCAAAGCTGGTAAACCAATTAACATCGCCACTTAAAAATATAGCGATATGTCCATAAGTATCGCCCCAAATTATTAAATCACCTTTTTCTGGGACTCCTTCCGGGGTATTTTTAATGTAGTCAAAATGTTCTTTTGCTATTAGGTGGGTGGGGAAGTCTTTAGCATTAGTCCACTCAATAATCGGAAGGTTTAAAACATCACGAAGATATTGGTTTGCGATATCCACACACTGATTTTCTGCCCCAGTAGAACCAGCTATTTCACAGAATTTACCGCTCCATTTTGTAATAAAGGTGTCTATATTCATTTTTTAAAATGCTTATAAGCATCCCAAATTAAATTACTAATAAAAATCACCACTCCGCCTAAAAAGGTGGCAATCCCAAAAAATACCTTTGCCTTGCCATCCCATGTTTCCTGCCAGTCTTTGCGTTCTTGATTTTCCTCTTTTAACCATTTGATAAGATCGCTATTTGCCTGTATATTCTTTCTGATATACTTGACATGGGTATTGATTTTAATTAATAAATCGTGGTCGTTTTTATTATTCATTTAAGCCTCTATTAAAGTAACTGAAACCTGATTTTCATTAGTATCTTCCTGGTTAATAACCCAGGATGAATTATCAAGATCATGGAATAAAACCGTATATTCTGTTTCATTAACATCCTGGAAAGTAATCAAAGATACACCCTCTTGTGCCGATTCTAAATCAGCTCTCATTTCGGCTGCTGTTTTCGTATGGGTTGTTTTGTCTAAAAGCTGAAGGTCTTTTTTCACTAATAATCTTATATTCCACATCCACTTGGTAGTGGGATATTTTGTATATTTCATAATTACTTCTTCCAGCGCAGGCGTAATAGAAGTATTTGAAGAATTAAGCTCTATTTTTAAAATTATTTTCTTGCTGTAAGTACCAGCATTAAATGATAAATCAGCAGATTCAGCATCTACTGTATCTGATGTTCCTAAAGTAGTCCAATCATCGCTTTCTTTAAATTTATAATAAACTACGATACTCTGACCTGTTTCTAATGGTTTATGTTTAACTTGAACCTCAGCCCAGAGTTTATTAATAGAAGGCAGATTAGCGTCAAAATAAGACAATTCAAGATGCCCTTGAGTTGCATAAAGATCTGGATCTATTTTATAAACATTCCCGTCATCCCCGGTACCAACCATTAAAAGATTATTTACTACTTCCATACATCTATATCCAGTAATACCATCAAGATGATAGGCATTTGATAGGCCATGCCGGTCATAAACCCAAATCCCTACATTAGTTTCATTACTATTTTCCTGAGGATAGGTAGCAATATAAAGTTTATCATCATAATATTTCATGTCTAAAATAGACAATCTCCATTCATAAAGGTCTTTAAAGCTAAACAAAGGGCTTAAAGAAGCTGTATCATAAACAAACAAGTGGCCATGATAAGTACCGATGAAAAGGTAAGCATCGTAAAACTCCAATGATCTGATAACTGTAAAACTAAATGGATATAAATTATCCCAAGTGGTCTGGTCATAAGTGAATAAAAATCCATTGTAATATTTATCATCTAAAAACTCCGGGCTGCCGCCGCCGGCATATAAAACCCTGTTGTATTCTTTCAGTTTCCAGGGATAACCGGGGTTTTGGGGCTTGTTAATATCTTTTGATTCTGTCCATGTAGCCGGATCAGTTCCGCTATAAATCACTGCTTTCGGCCCTACGCCGGCATACAAACTGCTTTCATATTCTTCCAAAGATAATACCTGAGATGAAGTACCGCTATCAAAAACCTTTTCTAATGCCCAGGAAGTACCATCATAGGAGTAAATTCTGGCTTCTGTATTGACTTCGCTTTCAGGATTACCTACTCCGAATAACATTTTCTGGGTACCGCCTACAGAACTTACTAAAGAACAATTAACCTCAGTCTCATCACCTTTAATCCTGAAATACATATCTGTAGCTGCGTCAACAGTCCAAGAAGAACCGCCATCCTCTGAATGGGCATTGCTTCCGTCAGAATAAGAAGGCGTAGATTCATCAGCACGCCAATTATAGTTATTATCATTGGCTGCTGCTGCTGTCTTTAAAACCAGCCAATAGGTTGTATCTGCCGCTAAAGCAAAGGTACTGGCAAAAACTGCCTCTTTCCAGGCATAACTTGTACCTGCAAAAGCGGTTATTGTGGTAGCGGCGTTTGTATGAGCAAGCGTTCCTGTTGGTCCAGAACTGTCTGTTTCTATCCTGACAGTAATATCTCCTGGCGTACCAGCCGCTTTTTTAAGGTACATTTCCACTGCTTTTATAGTGCAGGCCGCATCTACTTTAAAACTTTGGGCCTGGGCTGTCTCCACTCCGCCAGTATCGCCTAAAACTTTATCAACATCTTCTCCGCTTTCATACCATTCTAATCTCCTGCAATCAAATTGCTCTGAAAAAGCATCTATTCCATCCCATTTATAAATTTTTCCGTCTGAAACACCTGCATATAAATCAAAAGATGAAGCCGGAGGCTGAGTCGTTTCTTCTGAACCTGCGGAAACACTTGGCTGGTTAGCAGCTGGGATAACATAAGGGAATGAAGTCCGCATAGTGTTTGAAACCCTTAGATGTTGTAGTCTGCCGTAAAGATAGTTTCCTGCATTCCATCCAATATAAAACGGTTTTCCAGGAGCAGCTAAAGGAGTAGAACTTAATCCATCTGTTTCACTGCATTGGACACCATCAATAAATAATCTTTCATCTCCATTACCATCATAAGCAATAGCGACATGATACCATCCATTTAGTGAAATAGACTCTACACTTTTAACGCTTTCTGAATGTGTTAGATCTTTCTTTACATATCCTTCTAGCTTTCCATTCCTAAAACTTAGCCGATATGAATGCGTATCATTATCCACTCCCCATTTGCCAGCAAACGCAGTACCATACCCGCTTTCTCTCAGATAAACCCATCCTTCAATAGTAAAAGAACCTAAATCTAAATCTGTTCCAGTACCGCAATTAACCCTGTCATCACTATTGTCAAAATTCATATACCTGCCTAAAAGCCCATCAGTCCCCCAAGTAGGAGATCCACTAGCAGAGCCATGATTAGACCTGGAAGAATCATCATTTACAGTAGTTCCGCTACCTTCCCTGAAATGCCAAAGCCCTTTTGTATAAGCATCAGGAGTTTTGCCATACATCTGGTAAACTTCATTCCAGTCATCTTCAGATGTAGGCTGTTTATCGGTTGATTCACTAGAATAACCATAATAAACATAGTAATTATTATCCGATTCGCCCTTAGCAATCGCCGCTTGTAATGGGAAAAAAGTAATAGAACCGGCAATATAATCTCTTTTTATATCTTCCCAACCAGAACCATTCCAATATACTACCCGCCAGTCTTTTCTATCTGATCTAACTTTACTGGCAGTTTCTAAAGCAGCCGTATCAATAGTAATTTTAACTGGATAGCCTTCTGGTGCTGCGTAATCAGCATCAGCAGTAATTGTCAATTTCTGTCTATAACCATAATTACTGCTCCACCAGCTTTGAGAAGATCGCCAGGCAGCTAAAGTATTAACTTTTTCTCCAGAAGCAGTTTGTCCAATAAGAGTAAGAGCTTTTGATAAAGTAACTTGTTCTAACTGATTAACATTGAGATTTTCAGACTTCCAGAATTTACCAGGATCATCAAATTTAAGCTGTTGGGCGCCATTACGCCAGTTTGTCTGAGCCATGAATTGCCAGAAAGTAGCATCTCGGTAAGAAGAATCTCCTGAGCCGAATTTATTGACAAAGTGGGGGGCGCGTTTTTTCTCATAATACTGCTTCCCGCCTCTCATACGGGCAAGGATATAGCCTTCCCCGTTTATTTTACAATGGTATTTATCGTCAATAGCCCCCATTAAACCTCCGTTAAAACAAACTCTCCTGTCCCTGAATCAATAGTCACATGGTATTTTTTAGCTGCGTCTGAGCTATACATATAAAAACCTGTTAATGGAAAAGATCCGGTCAAATACTTAATATCAATCCTTCTGCTTCTGACTCCGCTATGGGAATGTAAATTAAGCTGCCTGAACTCGGTAAACAAAGGTGCTGATAAGTGCCTTAATTGAATCTGACCATCACCTATGCCTTCTGCCTTAATTAATTCTTTTGCTGCCTCCTTAAAAGTTGCGTAACCCA
>CAZNBW010000041.1:0-4377 GCA_964571585.1 uncultured Candidatus Saccharibacteria bacterium
TTCCACAGAGAGATAAGACTAGAATGGTTAAAGCTCCGAACAATTCCTTTCCTGCTGACCAGATCAGTACAGCGATAGACTTCCATGGAAAGGTTATCAAACAACGTTTCCGGTAATTACACTGGTCAACTGGTTTATACGAAAACCATAAATTTACCCACCAGTTAATCCGTCCCGATGGTTCTTTTGCGAAGAATTCTTCAGCAACATCTATTTCAATTACTGTTTCGCCCTCTTTAATGTTTAGTATGTTATCAAAGGTTTCTAAGGCAAAATTTCTTATAGATTCTTTGGTTTCTAAGGCAAAATTTCTTATAGATTCTTTATTGTAGGACAAAACCGTTTTATCATAAGACGAATGCGAACACTTAGCAAGAAAGAAACCTTTTAACACTTCTACGTTTCCTTCCTCGTGCCAAACAATTGTGGCAATAATCTTATGCAGACCAGGCCCTTGGAATTGAATATATTCCATCATTTGACCCAAGGGAACAAGCTTACGGACAACTTCTTGCTTTAGGGTAGAATCATCATGCCATTTAACTACCACCAATAATAAACACGGATTTTTAACCTTTCTTTCTTTTAGATTTTCAAAAACTTCTTTTTTAATACACCAGCTAACTGTAATTACTGAATCTGCTGATTCTCTCTCTTTTACGAAGAGACGTATCGGATTTTCAATTACCATCTGTTCTTCTGTCATTTTATTTCTCCTTATATCTATCCTTATTCTATTTTTAGGGTTCTAACTTACGATTTAATATGATAACAAATTATTATAATTCTGTCAATACTAAAAGATCCAGCTGAAGAGCAAAGCGTAAAGCAGTTCTAAAACTCTGGAAAACCCTATAACCATTAGTATTCCAGCTATTATTAAAGCTGCTGTTTTTAGATATTTTTTAGATTCCATTATATCTCTCATTATAGCAGAAAAAATGCCTTGACGCAAAAGAAAAAAAGGTATATAATTCTAGTATAATGACCGGCGAAAAAGAAATAAAAAAGATAAAAAAAGAACTCAAAGAGTGCAAGAAACTGCAAGAGGATTATTTAACTGGCTGGAAAAGAGAAAGGGCAGACTTTTTGAATTTCAAAAAAGAGGATTCAGAAAGAACAGAAAAATATATTAATATTACCAAGGATGAACTAATCTTGGATTTTTTACCTATTTTAGATAATATATATTTAGCAGAAAAAGAACTGCCCAAAGAAGATAACTGGGCTAAAGGATTCTTGGGTATTAAAGCTATGATTATTGATTTCTTGAAAAAACAAGGAGTAGAAGAAATAATCTGCTTTAATAAACAGTTTAATCCTCATTTTCATGAAGCCGTAGGAGAGATTAAGGGAGAAAAACCTGGTATGGTTGTTGAGATTGTTCAAAAAGGATATACATTAAATAATAAAGTAATAAGACCCGCCCGGGTCAAAGTAACAAAGTAATATGAGTAAAATATTAGGCATTGATTTAGGAACTACTTTCTCTGCTATGGCAGTAATGGAGAGTGGAGAAGCTAAAATAATAGAGAATAAAGAAGGAGCAAGAACTACTCCTTCAGTTGTAGCTATTGGGAAAAACAAAGAAAGAATAGTCGGCATTCCAGCCAGACGCCAGCAGATAACCAATCCCAAAAATACTGTTTATGCTATAAAAAGACTGATTGGCAGAAGGTTTTCTGATCCAGAAGTGCAAAAAGATAAAAAGCTTTTGCCTTATGAAATGAAAGAATCAAAAGATGGGGGAGTAGAGATAAAAATGGAGGATAAATGGTTAAGGCCAGCTGAGATATCTGCTATGATTTTACAAAAGCTTAAGCAGGATGCTGAAGAAAAACTTGGAGAAAAAATAGAAGAAGCAATAATTACTTGTCCTGCTTACTTTGATGATTCCCAAAGGAAGGCAACAAAAGTAGCAGGGGAGATAGCTGGGTTAAAGGTGCTAAGGGTTATTAATGAACCAACGGCTGCAGCTCTAGCTTACGGATTATCTGCCAAAAAGGGCCAACAGATCTTGGTTTATGACTTTGGAGGAGGTACTTTTGATGTATCTGTGTTAGATGTAACGGCAGAAACAGTAAAAGTAATCGGCACTGGAGGAGACACTCATCTTGGAGGGGAAGACTTTGACCAAAGAGTTATGAACTGGATCATCGAAGAGTTTAAAAAAGACCAGGGCATTGATTTAAGCTCTGACCAAATGGCTCTTCAAAGAATTAAAGAGACTGCAGAAAAGGCAAAGATAGAATTGTCCAGCAGCCAGGAAACAGAAATAAACCTTCCGTTTATAACATCTGATTCTGCAGGACCCAAGCACTTGTACTTAAAATTAAGCAGGGCTAAGCTGGAGAGCTTAGTTTCAGAGTATATTGAAAGATCCATAAAACTGGTTAAAGAAGTTCTGAAAGAAGCTAAGCTTGAAATGAAAGACATAGAAGAAATTGTTCTTGTTGGAGGCCAAACCAGAATGCCCAAGATTCAAGAAGAAATAAAACAGATGTTTGGCAAAGAAGCTAATAAATCAATCAATCCAGATGAAGTAGTAGCGATAGGAGCTGCTATACAGGGAGGGATTTTAAAAGGAGATACAAAAGAAGTTCTACTCCTAGATGTTACCCCTTTGTCTTTAGGAATTGAAACATTAGGAGGAGTTAACACAGTATTAATACCCAAAAATACAACTGTACCTACTGAGAAAAAACAGATATTCTCTACGGCTGCAGACAGTCAGCCCTCTGTTGAAATACACATTCTGCAGGGAGAAAGGCCAATGGCTCAAGACAATAAAACGTTGGGAAGGTTTATTCTAGACGGAATAGCGCCAGCTCCCAGAGGAATACCCCAGATTGAAGTTACTTTAGACATAGACGCTAATGGTATATTAAATGTATCAGCTAAAGACAAAGGCACTGGAAAAAGCCAATCGGTAAGAATAGAAGGGTCTATTGGTATTTCAGAAGAAGAATTGGAAAAGCTTAAAAAAGACGCTCAAACTCATGCTACGGAAGACTCTAAAAAGAAAGAATTGATAGAAGCCAGAAATCAGGCAGATGCTTTAATATATAGCACAGAGAAAACATTGAAAGATCTGGAAGATAAAATTAAAGAAGAAGATAAGAAAGAAATACAAGAAAAGATAGAAGAACTTAAAAAGATTAAGAATGCAGAAAACACAGAAGAGATAAAACAAAAAACCCAGGAAGCTTCACAAATAATACAAAAAGCAGGAGCTGAAATATACAAGAAACAATCTGATCAAGAAAAACCAAAAGAATAAGCTTATGAAAGACTATTATCAAATATTAGGAGTTTCAAAAGGCGCCTCTACAGATGAGATAAAAAAGGCCTACTACAAACTTGCTCACAAGTACCATCCAGACAAAGGAGGAGACAAGGAAAAGATGAAAGAGATTAATGAGGCCTACCAGGTGCTTTCTGATAAAGAGAAAAAGTCTCAGTATGACAGGTTTGGGTCTGCTTTTGACAATACGGGAGGGAACTTCAACTGGGCTTGGGGCAGTTCTCCAGACGGAATAAACTTTGACTTTGAAGATTTAGAAGATATCTTTGGTGATTTGTTCGGGCACAGAAGATCAAGAAAAAGGGACTTTAAAAGAGGACGTAATATTAAGATTAACTTAGAGATTAATCTAGAAGATACTTTAAATGAGATAAAGAAAGTAATAACTTTAGAAAAATATGTTGTTTGTAAAAGGTGCCAGGGGAAAGGGGCAGAGCCCGGAACTAAAACAAACCAATGCTTTTCCTGCAGAGGAACTGGGGAGGTTCAAGAAATTAAGAGAACGTTTTTAGGCTCATTTACTAAATGGACTGTGTGTCCTGAGTGCAAGGGAGAAGGACAAAAGCCGGAAAAACCCTGTAATGTATGCAAAGGAGAAGGAAAAGTAATGGGCAAAGAAAGTATTAACCTAGTAATACCTGCTGGTGTTGATTCTAACCAAATGATAAAAGTGGAAGGCAGAGGGGAAGCAGGCAAAAAGGGAGGAAAGCCGGGAGATCTAATTATTCAGATAAGGATCAAGCCTCATCCCATTTTTGAAAGAAGAGGAGACGACTTAATCATTTCACAAAATATCACCTTAACCCAGGCGGTCCTAGGACAAAAGATTAAAATACCTACTCTTGAGGGGAAAGAAATGTCTTTAGATGTTCCTGAAGGAACGGAACACGGCAAGATATTAAAGGTTCCTTCAAAAGGAATACCTCGTTTTGCAGGCTTTGGCAGAGGAAACTTATATGTTAAGATTAATATAAAGGTGCCTAATCGCTTGACAAAAAAGCAAAAAGAGTTATTAAATAAGCTCAAGGAAGAAGGATTATAAGCCCCCATAGCTCAATTGGTAGAGCAATGGC
>CAZNBW010000042.1:0-3922 GCA_964571585.1 uncultured Candidatus Saccharibacteria bacterium
AACTCAATAGCTTTTCTAAAAAAACCAGCTGCTTCTTCTAATAATTCTGTGTTTTCTTGCTCCTCGCCCTCTCCCAATAAAGCAATGTGGGATAAAATAGATATTCCCGACTGAGTTGGATAAATAGGATTAGTTGGAGATAATTTAGCCGCCTCTTTATACGCTTCTACTGCCCAGTCTTTTGTCCCCCCCACAGTACCAATCATATTCTGATAAACAAATCCTCTGGCTGACCAATCTTCAACATTAGAAGGATTAGTATCAGAAGATACTTTTCCTGCATTTACTGCCCTGTTAATAGAAGCTTGCACTGCTTGTCTTCTTTCTTCTATGGTAAGGTCCTGCTTATTGGCAACAATATTAATATTGTTCAGATAGGCCTGACTAAGCTCTCTCCAATAAATATCAACGTTTGGGCTGATATTTACAGATCTTTCTAACTTAATTAAAGCATTGTCTGTTTCCCCTTTCTGCCACAAGGTTATACCGCTTAAATAATTTACAGAAGAAACATATCTTTGGCCTTCCAGAATAAATAATCCCAAGCCAAAAACAAATATAACAGTGATACTAAAAGTAAATATTAGGGTAAGCAAAGAAGACGGTTTTAGCTCAAACTCTTTTTTCTCAGAATAAATCAAAGCAATAAAGCTGGCTATTAAGGCAAAGTATATAAAATCTAAAGTAAGATTAGAACTATAAAGAAAATAAGAGATGCTCAAAACCACAAAACTTATAAACACGCCTAAGCCCAATTTTCCGTTAAAATCACGATCATTCATATTCTTCTTCTTAAAGAGGAATAATATTCCATAGAACAAGAACACTGCTAGCAAAACGATAAAGGCTAAAAGTCCAAGAGCCCCAACGGTTGCCAAAATAGTCAAGACTTTTGATGATGCCCAAGAAAAGTTAATATTCCATAAATCTGACTGGTTGAATGATATGTCTTTGTGTTTAGCAAAAACATAACTGAAAGTTCCAGGACCTGTACCAACAACCGGGTTCTCTTTTAGGACCTTGGTGGCAATTTCAAAACTGGGGCCCTGCTTTAAAAAGAATTCTGCTGGCGCCTCGGGCATACCTGGAATAGGAAACTTGAAAAAAGAAAATAAAAGTCCTATTGCCAAGAAAAACATTGGCAGAATAAGCCACCTGCTGTCAAACAAGTCACGCCTTTGCATGCCAAAAGCAAAAATTAGAGCAGCTCCTGCAATCACCAACCACCAGGCAATGTAAAAGTTAAGGGCCAAAAGAATTATAGCAAAAACAACAGCTGTAATAGCGAATAAAATCCTGTATAAGTTCTTCTTTGAAGCTATAATCATCATTATAGTCAAAGGAAGAAGAACTGCAGCTGTAATCCCAAGCATGTTCTGAGACCCAACAGTATTAAAAGACCGGATCCTTGTAAAGCCAATCGGAATGAGGTGCAGGCCAAAAAGCTGTAAAATACCATACAAAGAGGCCAGACCAACAGAAAACACTATAAAAGACAAAAAGTAAAATGCCTCTTCTTTCTCAAAGATATTAACAATCAGGATATAAAGAAGAAAAAGGGATATTATTGTAATTAAGCTTTCTGATGTTACTAAAGGCCAGCCCCAGAAACTTCCATAGCGCCAAGAAGAAAATATAGTTGAAACCAGATAAACCAAGAACAAAACCCCTACTGGAATATGCACCAACCCTATATTTATTTTAATCCTTCCTGAGATTAGAACATTTAACAGCCAAGCAAAAACAGATATAAAGACCAAGAATATAAGCAGGGCCTGTTTGTTAAAATCCAGGACATTTGCTGTCCAGGGTAAAAATAATATAGGCAGCAAAAAAGCCAGCAAATACAGGCTCATTTTAGAGATCTTTTTACAAGTATCTGCAAAAGACAGCTTCTCCCTAGAGCTTGGCTTAACTGCTACCTTAACAACTTTTTCTTTTTCTTTCATAATTGGGTTTATTATTTAATAATTTATTTTACTTTTTCTTAATACAATGTCAACGCTAGTCTCCAAATCTTAAAGCAGCTCCTTGGTTATAGTCTATTTTAACTTGCTCAGCGGTCAACGCATAATTATATATCTTCACTTCATCTATTTGGCCTTCAAAATCACTAACGTTCGTACCTTGCTTACTTCCTATAAATAAGTCATTGGCGGCAGTAACAGTTTTTAAGTTTCCCGAGGGGGTACTATTACTGTCTACCACTACTCCGTCAACATACAGTTTCGCAGTAGACTCATCGTAAGTTCCGCATAAATGCGTCCACTCTGTAGTTGCATTGCTAACAGAATTTACAACTCCCCCCGCCCCTGTGGTGCTAATAATAAATTCCCATAAAGGATAATCTAGCCACAACATATATGACTGGTCAGTAGCATCACCATTTTCCCAAAGCGCAACAACATTATCATCACCAAGAAACGTAGATTTAGCCCAAGCACAAACTGAAATATTTTTTGGGTTTAACTCTCCCCCCCCTACATTATTTATCTGTACATATTCATCGGTCCCGCCAAGATTTAATGCGGAATTATATTTTCCAGATGCTGTCCATGTAGCACCAGTTATTGTTCCAGAATTATTGTTTTCTGAAGAATCAGTTGCCGTGCTCCCTTCTCCTTCATCAAATTTCCAACGCCCCACTGACTTACCCTTATTATACAACCAAGAAATCTCTTCTTGTGTCAACGCCCTATCAAAAATCTTAACATCATCGATGAGACCGTTCACAAAATATTGTTCTGTATCACCGCCCCAATCTCCAATTCTCCAAATTACTTTACCGCCACTAGGAGTTTCAGCGTTTATATCACTTGCCTCCCAAATTCCATTTACATAAATCGACCTAAAAGTATCTTCGAAAAAAACAGCAACAAGATGATACCAAACTCCTGTTTGAAGAGTTGTAGTTCCAGTCGCAGAACCTGGACCTGAACCTCTTTGAGCTGTAGCACAAGCTTTTCCATTCTCATCAATTTCCAATCTGAAGTTATCAGTAGCGGAACTTCCAGGAATAATGCCATCGCCTAAATAGAAAACTACTTGTTGAACGCTATTAACATTTAATTTAACCCAGGTAGAAAAAGTTAAAGGAGCTGCTTTGTCTTCTCCTGAAATACTCACATAATCCCCACTACCATCAAAATCAAGACAAGAGCCGTATTTGCAATCAGCTGCGCCTTTCCAGACAGGATTGCCGTTTATAGCTCCGTCATTGCTATTAGCAGATGTATCGCAAACATCATTTACGCCGCCAGTGCAAGTATCGTCTGCCTTTTCATCCATTTTCCATTCAGCTATTGGCGGATCGCAGGTGCCGGTAAACCCAGGCGGGCAATAAGCCCTGCTCTGACTCCAGGAAGGAGTAGTTCCGTCCGATTCTGTTCCTACCGCTCCCATCTGCACTGCCTTGCCCCTATTATATTCTAATAAAACTTCTTCTGCTGACAAAGCAAAAGGATATATTTTAACTTCATCAATTAAGCCGTCAAAATAAGTTGTGTTCAATCGGCCAATATCCACATCATTTGCGTCTATGGCTGTGTCTGTTGTTATTACAATATGATTCCATCCAGTTGTTACTGCAGAAGCTCCAGCCACTCCATTTATATACACAGTAGGTAAGGCAAAACCTTCTCCAGTTACAGTTCCGTTGGCTATTTGAACATAAGCAGTACCATTTAGGTCTAATGGATATTCTGTTACTGCTACAGAATCTGGCTTAACCCATAAAGATACTGTATTTACATTCACTGACATATCTCCCACATCTACAAAATCATCATCTCCGGCAAAAGAAAGAGCACGGCCAAACTTGCCCTGAGTAGTCCAAGTAGCATTAGTAATAGTACCGTCATTGCCTTGACCTGAAGCATCTTCAGCAGTAGCACCAGCTCCTTCATCAAATTTCCAATAGCCA
>CAZNBW010000043.1:0-3857 GCA_964571585.1 uncultured Candidatus Saccharibacteria bacterium
TAATCTTTGCCCTATCTCGCGGTAAATGGCTTGGATTCGGCGATGTTAAGCTTGTTCTTTTTATGGGACTCTTTTTAGGGTTTCCTGCGATTTTGGTTGCTTTGTTTTTTTCTTTTTTAATAGGTGCTATAATAGGAATAATATTAATATTATTAAAGAAAAAGGGCTTAAAAAGCGAAGTTCCTTTTGGTCCGTTTTTGATAATAGGCACTTATATTGCCTTATTCTGGGGCAAGGAAATAATTAATTGGTATCTTAAAACAATAATTATATGAAAGGATTCACATTTATAGAACTGATGATATCAATATCCATTATGCTGTCTTTGCTTTTGCTTTCTTTCCCCTTTTACACTTCTATAAACAAACAGCTTACTATTGATAGAGCTGTCGCAAGACTAGTTCAGGATATTAGAAAAGCCATTGAAATGACAATGTCTGCTCAAAATTTTAACAGTGATTATCCAGATGGAGGATACGGAATATATTTTCCTTCTGTGCTTCCTGATAAGTATTATTTATTTGCAGATAGCAATAACAACCGCATGTATGATACAGGAGAGCTTGTTGAACAGGTAGATATAGAAGGAAAGGTTCAAATAACAAATAGGGCAACAGGCTTTGACAACGTTACTTTTTTAGCTCCAGAGCCGCTGGTTTTATTCAATGATTCCAGCGGTACTGGCACCGGAGAGTCTGAGGCTTTTGTTGTGTTTTCTGATGGATCTAGTTCTTACCAAATATATATAAACAAGGTTGGCCTTGTATATATTCCATGATGAAAAATAAAGGATTTACATTAATAGAAGTTCTTATTGCCTCTTTTGTGATTGTTGTCGGGGTTGTCGCCTCGTATATTATTGTTCAGCAGATATTTGCCCAGACATTCAGGGCTTCTGCCAGGCTTACTGCAATTTATCTGGCAAAAGAGGGGGCTGAGGTTGTAAGGAATATAAGGGACACGGGCTGGATTCAAGGCGATAGCTGGTACAATAATGGTTTAAATGTTGGCTACTGGCAAGTAGAATATGATTCTAATAATCTTCTTATTTGTATTCTTTGCAACGGCTCAGATTATGATTTTGACCGGTTTTGGGGAATTTCTATGTGGTTTCTTAAGTCGCACACGAGTGGAGACCCATTTTACGATTATGGTTTTTGGGGGAGCAATACGCCTTTTAAAAGAAGGATAAGAATAGAAAGGCCTACCGCAGATTCCATAAGGGCCACAGTTGACGTGATGTGGAAAGAAGGAGGTCAGATCCGTAAAGTAACAATTCAAAACCTTTTATATGACTGGAGATAGCAATAAACAAAAAGGTTTTTCCATAGTAGAACTTCTTATTACCGGGTTTGTTTTTTCAATAATTTTTGGCGTAGCAACCAGCACTTTTGTTAATGCTGTAAGGGTTCAAAAATACAATATGGCCCACCAGCATCTTCTGGATCAGGCAGGATATGCAATGGAATATATGTCAAGATCTTTAAGAATGGCAAAAGTAGATGACGGCTCCTGCGGAGTAGGGAATAATGTCAACTACAAGATTATTGGCGGAGGCAAGGGTATAGTATTTAAGAATTATAATGATGAGTGCGTGCAACTTTTCTGGAATGATACTACGAAAAAATTAATAGTATATATATCTAGTTCGCCAATCGGATCAGGCGTTCGTTTAAATAATGTTCCTTTGAACTCCAACAATTATCCAGCAACCAGGGTGCAGTTTTCTATTGACGGGGAGGGACAGTCAGATAACTATCAACCCAGAGCAACAATATTTCTAGAAATGGAAGACAATAGGCTGACTAGAGATAATCCCAGGATTACTATTCAGACCACTGTTTCTCAAAGAAACCTGGATGAGTAGGCAGTTGTGGATAAGTGCTTTTAAATAAAATCTTAAAATGGTAAAATATAATAATATAATAATATGGGTAAAACTATGAAAAAAGATATTGTAGAAGGGTATTTTAAAAAAGCCTCTGTCTTGTATTTAATTGGAGCTGTCTTATCTATAATCATTGTTTTGGGAGGCCTTGTCTTTTACCTTGTTTACGTTCCTCAAGACATTGAAGGACCAGAAGAAAAAGAAGGAAAAAGCCTGGTAGAGAAACAGTTGGAAGAGTTAAACAAACTAAGAGAGGGTGCGGAGTCTTTAACAGAAGAACAAGTTCAAAAGCAATTAGAAGACCTAGAAAGTCTTAGGAATAAATAAATTAATAAAAATAATAATAAAAATAATATGAAAAACATATTTCCTTATCAACTAATAACATTATTCTTTGTCATCTTTGTAGCCTGTTTTGTCTTAGCTTTTTACGCTTTAGGCTGGACAGAGCCAACAGTAGCTCCTCCAGGAGGCAGTGTTGATGTGCCAGTGAACGTTGGAGCCATCAGTCAGATAAAATCAGGGGCATTTGGCGTACAAGGGGTATTCCAAGCTGACGGCGGCTCAGGATCTCCTGTTTTAACCACAACCTTTTTAGCAGGTGAAGGCAGAGTTGGTATTGGCACAGATACCCCTAATGAGAAATTACATGTAGTAGGTGGAGATATTTCAGTTACAAATGGAGATGTCTGCCAAACAGCGGGCGGAATAACTAATTGTTTGAGTTCTGCTGGAGGAACCATTTCTTTAACGAATTGCACCTTGACTGGCTGGAGTCCCTGTGGCGCAGCATCAAATACAAACCTGACCTGCGGAGCTAATCAGGTTGTAAACGGCATAGAAAGCGTAGGCTGCGCCGAAGGAGGCTGCGCTGACCTTACAAGGTGCGAAAAGACAAGGATTAAATGCTGTGATATAACTTTTTAAGTAAAATAGCGAAAAAAATAGTGGAAACATGAAAAAATATTATAAAAAAAGAGGATTTGCTGTAGTTTTAATTTGTTTAGGTTTGATTTTATGCCTTTATGTTTTTAACATTGGTGATGCTAAAGCAAGCATTGTATTAGATTCTGTTCAATTTGATAGCGATAGAGATGAAAATACGTTAACTTGGAGTCATGCTATTGGGTCTGGAAGCAACGTAGTTTTAGTTATTTTCTTATAAGACATGGCAAAGTATTATAAAAAGATTTTAGTTTTAATAATACTGATTATTTCAGCAGCTGTTTTTTTACCTAAATCTGCTTTGGCTCAGAATCAATGCGGTTATTCTCTTTATAATCTAGCAAGAGAATATTCTGGCTTTGCAGGCGCTCCCTGGTATGATGTTGTTGCTAATAGTCAGGTTATTGGAGCAGCAGATAAAACAGATATCACTTATTCAACAACGCAGGGAAATTGGCTTCCCGCAAACACTTATATCGGTGAAGGTTCTTCTCTTAGACTAAACGTGGTTGGCGAGCATAATAGTCCAGGGTCTGATCCCAGGACTGGTTATCAAGTAAGATATAGGGTTTGGGGGAGCACCGAAGTCAGCGTTAAGACTAAGACGTGGGGAGAATGGCACACAAAAGATTCAAGAGGAAATCAAGGATGTCTAATGAATCCAGTGGGTACTAGAAGGTGGACTTTATTCTTGGATAGAGTTGATACAATTAAAAGAGTATCTTCAACAAGCTTTTTAATAAACGGTGCTCCTCAAACTATTAGTGTTGGATCTTCATATACTATAGCCAGTACAACCTGGTGGCCAGAGGGAAATGGGTCAGATTACACTTTTTTAAAGATAGAAAATATAGATTCAGGATATTTTAATGTTTATCAAGAGGTTTGGGAATATGACGAGGAGTGTGATTCAGCTCATGTTAGAATAGAAAGCTATATAGAAAGCGTAGGAAATGTAGTGTGTCCAGGCTGTCAGCATCACAATGTTTATGGTTGGGCTTGGCCAGATAATGTTGGTTGGATG
>CAZNBW010000044.1:0-3331 GCA_964571585.1 uncultured Candidatus Saccharibacteria bacterium
CGGGCTGTCAGTTTTTACTCCGAATTTCTTAGCCACATTTTTATAAAACTTAACTGCTTCAATATCCTTAATCTCTGTTCCCAAGCCTTTAAATACTGGCGCGGCAAACTCTTGTATATAGCCTGCTTTACCTTTTCTCTTTTGGAAAAACCTGCCGGAATAATCAGGAATATCTGAAAGTTTAAGCATATCTTGTTTTCCCTTAACAATATCATCCCAGATATGGGTCATATATTTACCCTTAAAATTCTGGAAAGTTTCTTCTGTCATTTTGCCTAGTTTAACTGCTTCCCTGCCTACATCATCAGCCATGTCAGAAATAGAACCGGCAATATCTCCTAAAACCCCTTGGCCTTTTCTCGCTTCCGGACCAGCTTCTATTAATTCCCCCACGGTTTTCCTGGCTGTTTTGCTTAACCCTTCAGAAGCATCTTTAACTATCTTATAAAGCTTATTTAAACGGAAACCTGTCGCCTCTTCTGATTTTTGCAGCATTTTCCCAAACTCAGGTTTCCTGAAAAAAGGAGCAACTTGTTCAATCTTTTTATAAATTGACGGGGTTTCTTTAGCAAACGAAGTGATTGTTTTACCCAAGCCTTTTATTTTCCTTCCTGCTGCCGCCATGCCGGGAATAACTCCTAAGGCTTTACCGCCATACTTTGTTAATTTCCCAAGAGGTAAAGCGGGAATTGCCAATGCCAACCCTAAATTATAAGCTTGCTGTTTAAGGGGATCTTTAATCCCTAATGTCTGGCCTAAATTGACATCCTGAGGCCGCATCCCAAACTCTCTCCTGTATTTAATCCCTTCTTTAGCTCCCTCCCAAAGGCTGCCAAGTTTTCCTAAAAAATCAGGCGGTTTTTCTTTAACTCCTTCTTTAATTTCCTGCGCCCTTCTTTGGACTCCAGCATAAGCATATTCGGGAATCTGGCTGATGTCATAAGCTTTATGTCCCAGGGTACCTGAAAAGAACTCTGTTTTCTCTTTAGGAACAGCCCATTTCCAGGCTCTTTCCGCAAAACTTTTCACCTTGCTTAGAAAACCTGTTTTTGGAGAAGTGGTTCTGACAGGCGCCGGCGCTGCCTGACCACCAGACGCCTGCCGGATCACTTGACTTTCCCCTTGTGTTTTTTTTAGTAATGCCTCAATATTTACTGCCATGTTACCAGAACTTTAACTTGCTGAATAAGCTTTTTGCTTTTTCCTTCCCTTTTTCATAAATTGATTTAGCGCTTTCTTTAAAAGATTCATAAGTAGGTTTCCATTCAAATTGTTTAAGGGGTTCTATATATTGCTTATAAAGAGGAGTGGTAGTTTGCTTAATGCTTTTGCCAAGATCTATGGCCCCCTGTTTAAAAGATTCATAAGTAGGCTGCATCTGAAAAGTCTTGGCTGCTTCTATAGTAGGCTGCAACTGGACAGGTTTAATTGTTAGCGGAGCCGGCTTATATTGTTCTACCGCCTCTTTTGCCCTAGCCACCACCGGTTCAACAACTTTATTTATTTCTGTCGGCAGTTTAAACTCATAAGGCTTAGTAACAGGCTTAACTATATCTTCTTCCGGGATGGGTGAAATCATTCCTTCAGGAGTTCTTGTAATCTCAACTTTCCCTGGTTCTGCTGGCGGTTCAACTGGTTTTTCTAAGTATCTCTTCTGTTCATACCATTCGGCAATTAAAGGATTATCTTCAGCCGCCTCAGCAGCTTTTTTAATTTCGCCTGTAAACTCGTCAACAATAATAAATTCTCCATTCCAGTTAGCAACCCTGAAAGCTGGATATGTCGGGTCATCAGGACTATAAACAGCATCCAACTGGACATATTTTACTGTCCCATCATTATCTGTCACCCTAGCAATATCTTTTCCGACTTTCGTTTTAACAACCTCACCTGTTTCCGGATCAGTATATTCAGAATTTAATGTAACCGCCTTTTCGTACTTTTGGCCGTATCTATCATAAGAAACTAAAACCCCCTGTTCCCTTGCCCCTCCCGGTCTAATACCCATCCCTTCCGGCGGCTGTGATAAAACATCTCCCAGGATGCTTTTAGCCATATCTTCCGTAACCCCGCCCGGAGCAATATTCTCTAAAGTAGCCACATTCTGCGACAACTCATATTCAGTCTTATCCAGTTTTTCCTGGGTATCACGGGAATTATTCTCATAGTTTTTGTCAGGATATTCTTCTGCTAACTCATCCCACAACTGCTTCCTGTTGACCAAACCTTCAAACCCATCTGGGAAAGCATCAGTCGGCTTTATCCCATAAACATAAGCCGCCTGTAATTGGGATAAAGCATTATAACGGTCTAAAGCATCAGACATTAACATTATCTGCCTTTTAGCGGTCCTGTAATCATCATCTTCCCTGGTAAATACTTTCCGCATTTCCTTGATAGAAGCGCCGGCACCAGTAGTTCCGCGCTTAATTGTCGGCAACCCCTCAATATCACCTCTGGTAACTCCCTTTTCCAAATCTTTCTGTAAATAATCGGCAAAAGTATTAACCGCCATCTGGGTTGACATATCTCCTGCCTCTATAGCCGCCTCATTAACCTGGTTAGTCATTTGTGCGGCCGTTTCTAAAGAAATCCGGCCGTCATGGTAATCATCTTTTATCTTTTTAAGTTCATCCTTAATTGTTCCCACCCATTCGCTCTGAATCGCTTTTTCTTCCCTTTCTATTAATTGGGGAATTTTATTCCTGGCATTCTGGGCATAAGTCCGGTAATTGGTCGCTTCTGTCAATTCTTCATCATTCTCTGCCTGGCCTGCCAACTGCTCATAAGCCTCAGCTTTTGCCTCTAACGCCTGGACCGTATCTGGCTCAAATTGTGCCACCTCATAAAATAACTTGGCCCTAGTCGCTTTTCTATTAGCCCTCAAAATGCTATCTTCTTCACTTTTCGCCCTTTCCTGCCATGTGCCTACTTCCTGAAGCGCTTTTGATTGGGCCGGTGTGCCGGCCTGCATGGTATTAGCTTCATTCTGATAATAACTAGCTAGATCTTTAGCGGCTGTTACCCGGCTGTAGCTTCCCGGAGCCGTATTCTTATAACTTGCCTCCAACCCTTCTACCATCACCCTGGTAGTAAAATCCCTGATCTTATCCTGAATATCTACCTTTTCAGAAGGAGTAAAAATAGAATTAACAGCCGAAGTTTTCAAATAACTCAAAAATTCCTCATTGGAAATCTGGCCGTCATTATATAATTCTATTTTGGAATCCAGTTCCGCATCTGCCGCTCTCCTGGCAATAGATTGGCTTGAAGAAGATAAGGAATTAGGCTTTAATACTTTCCTTTTCGCATAAGTACCATAACGCCTTCT
>CAZNBW010000045.1:0-3263 GCA_964571585.1 uncultured Candidatus Saccharibacteria bacterium
CAAGGCAGGTTTGCTGGATCTTTCTCAGCTAAAAATTTAACCTGAGCACCAATGGGTTTCTTATAAATACCATAAACAGAATCGTATTTAAAAAGATGCTTAAGCGTTCTCTGGTCTGTTAAGTCGTTGATAGCCACCACTTGAAGATTAGGATGTTTGTCTAAAATATGGCGGAGGGTTGGCCGGCCAATGCGACCAAAGCCGTTGATAGCAACTTTTATCATAAATTTAATCTTTAATGTTTAATAATTTACAAATTTTCTCTTTGTCAAAGCCAACGACAATCTCTTCATCTATCTCAACAACTGGCACGCCCATCTGTTTTGATTTTTTAATCATCTCTTCCTGAGCTTGAATATCTTCCGTCACGTTAATATCCTCGAACTCAATATTTTTCTCTTTCAAAAACTCTTTTAAAGTAGTGCAGTATGGACACATAGAAGTTGAAAATACTCGAACCTTAGGCATAAAACTACTAATTTTGTTTTAATATATTCAAAAAATTTATCTACTCACAGCTTCCGCTGCTGGAAGAACCCGATATCAGACCAAAACCCGAAGAAAAAGCTTCGTCAGAAAGGGTCTGGGAACATTCTGACGGTTCTGAATTAAAAGCTGAACAAATAATCTCTTTAAACTTCTCTGGCGACCTGGGGTTTACGTTGACAATTTCATCGTTTATCACTACGACTGGAGAACCCTCCACTCCATATTTTTTATTAAGGTCGGATTGAACATCAAACTTTGGGAAACAATAGGGTGGATCCGGGCAGGTTGAACCAATCCAGGTACTTTTATCATTATATTTAGAAGTAATGTTAAATTCTTTATCAGTTTCTGAAACACAGGATTCAAGTTTTGTTTTGTCTATTTTTGTATCAGAAAAACATTTCTCAAAGTTGCCATCAACTACAAAACAGCTTAAGTAACTGTAGTATTTCTCGGCCTCTTCTTTTTGAATGCAATACTGTCTTAAGTTCTCATCAATCTCTTTTTTTTCATGCATTATATAGTCAACAAAATAGACTTCCATTTCTACCTTGTCTTTTAATAGATTGTATACCGGCAAAAACATCTTTTGAGCCTGCAAGCCATAAGGGCAATAACTCATCACAAAAAGCTTAACCTCTGGCGTGTCTTTTTTAATTATCTCTTCGGGCGCTGAATCTTCCTCTTTAGCAACTTCTTCTGTTTGCTCCTCTAGATTAAAAGCGTTAGGAAATAAAAGCTTGCCGTCTTTGGTAATGTAAGAGTTATACTCTGTTTCCTCAATCTTAAGATGAATTTTATAAAGCCCGGTTTCTTCTGTCACGTCCAATAAAGAAGCAGTAACATTTTCTTTTTCTATACTCTGGTTAATGAAGCTAATGGCTTTGTCAGCTGCTTCTTGGGCAGAGAGACCTTGAATTGCTTCCTGATTGGTATAAAAATATACTCCACCAATAATAAGTCCGGCTATAATAATAGCTATTGCTATTAAGTTCTTATTTAAAATTTCTATCATAATTAGAATTCTACTATAAGCTTCGTTTTTTGTAAATAACTAGAGGAACTTTTTACTTTTAAGGTTCAAAGATTTGTCAAAGTCGTAGACGATTAAACCGCCGTAAGGCACCTCCACTTTGACGATGTCTTTGTCAGATATCTTCTCAATGTATTTAATAATGGCCCTAGCAGCATTATGACTGGCCACCACTAAAACATTCTTCCCCTCTCGCAAATCCTTCTCAATATATTTCTTGTAAAAAGGGTTTGTTCTCTTAATGGTGCCTTTTAAACTTTCTCCCCCAGGCGGTTTTTTATCAACACTCCTTCTCCATTGCTGGACTTTTTCTTTGCCGAATTTTTTCATAGCTTCTGCCTTATTTAATCCTTGCAGCTTACCATAATATCTTTCATTCAAAGCTTCTGAAATATAGACCGGCAAATCAAACTGACTAATGTCTTTAAAATGCCCCCAATCCCTCATTTTGCCCTTATCAAGATAGATAAAAATAGGATATTTCCCAATACAATCTAAAATCCTGACTAAAGTATTTTGGTTCCTTAACAAGGGAGAAGAATAAGCTATATCAATCTTATACTGAAAAACTTTTTGGGCTGTTCCTTCAGCCCTGGCAATTCCTTCTTTGCACAAAGGAACGTCAACCCAGCCAGTAAACCTATTTTCCAAATTCCAGCGAGATTCAAGATGTCTTAATAAAAGTAATTTAGGCATATTATTTTGAACAAAGTGAGAATCAAGGTTCTGGTCTCACCAGGTTCTTATTTAAATGTTTTTAATTCTTCTTCTATCCTCAATAATCTGTTGTATTTAGCCACTCTTTCTCCTCTGTTGGGAGCCCCGGCCATAATCCAGCCAGTTCCCAGGCCAACTGAAAGATCAGCAATAAAAGTATCAGAAGTTTCTCCTGATCTATGTTTGACAAAAACCTGCCAGCTATTTTCGAGGGCATACCTGGCTGTTTCCAAAGTTTCAGTAATTGTGCCTATCTGGTTGGGCTTTAAAACCAAGCCAGTGCAAACTCCCCTGTCCTCTGCTTGCTGGATTCGGTAAAGATTAGTCGCTAAAAGATCATCGCCAATAATATCAACTTTCTCTGATAATTTCTCGGTAATATCTTGAAAGCCTTGCCAATCTTCCTCTGAAAAAGGATCTTCTATGCCAACAATAGGATATTGCTGACAGAGCTTTGAATAAAATCTTGAAAGGTCTTCTCTCTTAAGGATTTCTCCTTCAAAGTAATACTTGTCATCCTGGAAAAAAGTGGAGGCTGCCATATCAAGAATAATATTTATTTTATGGCCTGATTTTTTAGCAGCTTTAACAATTAAATCCAGAGCCTCTCTGCTCTCTTGCAAAGGCGGAGTAAAACCTCCTTCCAGGCCAACGTTGGTACTTCCCTTGCCGAATTTATCTCTGAGAATCTCTCTCAAGGTATAATAGAGCTCGGTGCCAAATCTTATCCTGTCCTTAAAAGAATCTGTTTCCAAAAAGGCCATAAACTCTTGCGTATCCAAATCACCTCTGCCGTGCAGCCCGCCCTCAATATATAAAAAACAAGGTGTAGGCAAGCTGGGTTTTGTCTGGGAAAGCTGAGCTATCCATTGCCATAAAGGCATTTTCTTAGCACCTGCCCCAGCCCTTAAAACAGCCAGAGACGCTCCCAAGATAGCATTAGCACCCAATTTTCTCTTGTCTCGCGTTCCATCAAGCCTTCTTATCAGGTCATCTATCTTCTTTTGCTCTGTAGGATCTTTTC
>CAZNBW010000046.1:0-3201 GCA_964571585.1 uncultured Candidatus Saccharibacteria bacterium
GGACAATAAGCTCTTTAATGCTTTCTGTAACATTCAACACTTCAAATATTCCGATTCTGCCTTTGTAACCATCAGTGCAGTCTTTAGATGAAGTCGGCTTGTAGAAAACAATATCTTTTAAGCTATTTTTGGGCTTTATAATCTTTTCTTCTTTTAAAACAGTTAATATTCTGTCTAAATCGCAGTATTTAGAAATATTTTTTATCTCAGCTGGATTCAACTTGTATTTCTTCTTGCCAGGGCATAATTTTCTGACCAGCCTCTGAGCAATGATAATATTTAAAGTAGAAGATATTAAAAACGGCTCTGCTTTCATATCTATTAAACGAGCTATTGTACCTGCAGCATCTGTAGTGTGCAAAGTAGATAAAACCAAGTGGCCTGTTAGGGCAGCATTGATAGCCAAACTGGCTGTTTCATTATCTCTTACCTCCCCGACCATTATAATATCAGGATCCTGTCTTACTAAAGACCTTAAGCCAGAGGCAAAATCTAGCCCTATTTTTGAATTAACCTGCGTCTGGTTTATTCTGACCATCCTGTATTCAATAGGATCTTCAACAGTAGAAATATTAATCTGGGGAGTATTTAAAATCTCCAGCATAGCATAAAGAGTGGTTGTTTTGCCAGACCCCGTAGGACCTGTTATAAGAATCATTCCTACTGGCTTTTTTAAATTAATCTGCACTCTTTCCAAGCTCTCGCCCATAAGGCCCAATTCTTCCAAGCTAAAGTTTTTGGAGCTTTCCGGAAGAAGCCTCATTACAATCTTTTCTCCTAAAAAAACAGGCAGTATGGAAACTCTAACAGAATATTTATAATCTTCTGCTTCAATCTTAAATCTTCCATCCTGGGGAAGACGGTGCTCGTCAAGCTTTAAAGAAGAGAGTACCTTAATCCTGGCGACAATGCCAGGAGCTGCCACCATGGGCAAAGTCATGGCATCATGGAGAATGCCGTCAATCCTGTAGCGGACTATTACTTCTTTTTCTGTAGGTTCTATATGAATATCAGAAGACCTCTGTAAAATAGCATGTTTTAACAAAGTATCAACAATCCTTATAACTGGTAACTCTTCTGCTACTTTTCTCAGGTCTTTTTTCTCTGCATGCGTATCTTTGAAACCTGTTTTAATCTGCTTTATACCTTTTGTTTGTTTCTTGATTATATCACCGAACTCAGCTTCCAAGGTTTTTTCATACTGCCTTAAAGCCGACTTTATACTTTCTTCAGTAGTCAACCTGGGCAGAATCTTGAGGTTTGATTTCTTAGCGACAAACTCAATAGTCCTTAAGTCTTCTGGATCAATCATTGCCACTTCTAAATTATTGTTTTCTTTCCTAAAAGCAATTATGTTATGGCTTTTGGCAATTGGCTCTGGGATTATCTTTAATACCTCAGAAGGTATTTTCATCTTTTCCAAATTGACAAAAGGAAAACCTAAAATATATGCTTCAAGCTTAACAAGATCTTTTTCTGAAACTACTCTATCTGAAACTAGTATATCCCTTACCGGTTTTTTTAATTTCTTAGCCTTCTTAACTGCCTGCTCAAACTGGCTTTTAGTAACTAAACCAGCATCTAGTATAAAGGATTTTAATCTTTGAGTCTCTACTCTCATGTTTGTTATTCTCCAATAGTTTCCTTAATTTTATTGAATATCTCTTCCAAACTATATTGAGTTTTAATTAAATAGGTTGTAGCTCCGGAAGCCATAGCTCTGTCTAAATCTTTTACTCCTTCAAGGTTTGTCAAAACAATGACTGGGATATCTTTTGTTTTATCACCGTCTTTTAAAGTTTTTAGAACTTCGAATCCTTCCTTCTTAGGAAGAACCAAGTCAAGCAAAATCAAGTCCGGAATCTCGCTTTCAGCCAATCTTGTTCCAGTCTCGCCGTCCATGGCTTTTAGAACATTGTAGCCTTTCTGCCTTAAAAACTCTCCTACTGCTTCTTGAAGAGCTGATTCATCTTCTATAAATAATATCTTTTTCATATGTTTTTTACTTAATTGGTAATGTAAAGAAAAACGTTGTGCCTTGTTTATCTATTGATTTAAACCATATCTGGCCTCTGGATTTTTCAATAATTGTCTTGCACACATATAGTCCCAGTCCGCTTCCTTTGGTCCTTTGCCTTAAAGCATTCTCTGCTCTAAAGAATTTCTGGAAAATATATTTCTGGTCTTTTTCAGGAATACCAACCCCTGAATCTTTCACTGAAAACAATATCTTATTGCTATCTCTCCTTTCAATGCTAACCACTACTTCACTCTTCCCGGGAGTATAACGAATAGCATTATCTATTAAGTTTTCTATTGCCAGTTTTAATAAAGAAGGGTCAGCAAAAACCTTGGGAAGACCCTCTTCAACAACAAAAGAAAGTTTAACATGAGAGGCTTCAGCAAAGATCTTGTATCTGGAAACCTGTTCTGCAACTAATTCTGCAAAGTTAAACTCTTTGTTCTGAATAGGCAGCCTGCCCTGTTCAATTCTAGAAACAATAAGCAGATCATCTATAAGTTCAACCATCCTGGCAATATTTTCTTTAACATTAACAAAATATTCTTCCTGCTTTGATTCCGGCACATCAAAATCTTCAGAAGAAAGAATCTCAAAGGTCCACTTAATATTAGTCAAAGGAGATCTTAATTGATGAGATACAATATTTATAAACTCTGACTTCATTCTTGAAGCCTCAGCCAGTCTTTCAAAACTTCTGGTGATAGTGTAGGAAAGAACAAACAAAAAGACTGAAACAATTAGAACAATAACTACTACTATTTCTTCTTGTGCAATGTACCTGCTTCCTATTAGATAAGAAATCAAAGAAGTCAGGATAATAACGACCCCCATAACAACAAATAAGAACTGAGGACACTGCCAAAGAGAAACTCCGTAGCGTCTGCACTGCTTTATAATATTAAGTTGAGGTAAAAAACCATCTTCATCCATTAGTATATTTTACCATACAATAACAATTGACTACAAGCTTCATTATTACGAATCAAAACATTTTTTAATCTTATTAGTATTCCCATGCCTCAACAACCCCAAATAAGAATTAAGAGTTTCTGGAGTTGGGTTTTGTTTTAATCTTTTCAACATTCTTCTTTTTGTAGAAGTTCTTAATACTCTATGGTCTGGAAAGTTAACCCAGCCAAGAAAGTCCTCACCAGAATATATTGTTTTAATAGATATTT
>CAZNBW010000047.1:0-2927 GCA_964571585.1 uncultured Candidatus Saccharibacteria bacterium
ATAGAATATTTCTTCTCCAGAAACATGAAGTTTCGGCCAAAGAATAACCTGAGGACTTTCAATCGGCTCTATCTCTAAGACGATTCCTGTTTCAACGTTGTTGCCTGCCTTGTCTTCTGCTCTGACTATGATTGAATGCTGGCCGGGAGACTGCAAAGACAGAGAGAACGGATTAACCTGGGCTAGCATTAAATTTAAGAAGTTCTCTTTGTCAATTTTAAGCTTATAATGGCTGATGCCTGAAGTATCATCGTCTGTTTCAAAATAGAGATTTGGCTTGGGATTGGTAGCATCTCCGGTATTGTCAACAACTACCTCAAAAGGATGGGGCGGTGAATTATCAACCTGAACTTCATAATGAGATGCTTGTCCCCAGCCGTTTTCATCTTCAAACCTCAAATGAAAATACCAAAGGCCGTCTGAAACCTCTCCATAGCTTGTAGATTGAATTCTGCCTTCAGAAACTGTATCAGGTATTGTTTCTGGATTTTGGTTAAAAGCAAAGCTTACTCCAACAATCTCAGGAGATAAATTCCACTGGAAATTAGGAGTATTGTTGTTGTACCATTCGTCTTCTTGACAATGACTTAAAGATATTATCTGAGGCAAGAAACCGGTAATTTCCTCTTCGGCAAAACCTATTTGCTCAAAAATAGAGTATTTACCTGACTTAAGATACACTAAAATATCAGTTCCCTTGCCATCATCAGCTAAAACCTGAGCTGTATCAAAGGTAAAATGAGCCTGACCCTCTTCTTTCGCCATAAATTCAATAGTAATTAAATTTTTAATGTCTTGGCACCCCGGGTGAGGCAATCCCCCAGTAAATGAGACCTGACCAGTTGAATTAGAGAAAGTCGGTTCTTGAGGCCAAAGGGAAAAAACAGAATCATCTTTTGAAATATTTAACACTTCCAGTTTATCAACTGGAAAATAAATAAAAGCTTGAGCAGCATTAATAGGACTGCCAGCTGTGTCCACTTTCACTTCCACTGAAAAAGTATCTCCAATATTAAAGCTTTCACTTGATGGCAAAAGAAAAAGTGAGGCGCCCCCAGCATTAGCTATCCAGGGAACCAATGTTAAAATTAAAAATACAAGTAAAAAATTAAAAGTGTTTATTCTTAACATTTACTTATTAGGTTCTTTTAATTTTCTTTTTAATTCCTCTTCTTCTACTTTTGCTTTTGTTTTTATTCCGTTCAAAGCATCTTTTCTTAGACGAATCCGTCTATAAATTTTCTGCCAACGGAAAACAATGAATAGAATCAAACCAACCAAAGGAAAGAGGATAAAAACTATCTTCCACCAGGAAAGGAAGAAAGTCCAAATATTAATTCCTCTTTTAGTTATATAAAATGGCTTATCAACTGGTATGACATCAATTCTTTCTGAAGCATCCTGCCAATTCATAGCCTGATCATAAGCCCTAACTATTACTTCATGCTCTCCCCTATCAAGTGTAGGTAGTCTATAGGGACTAGCTACTTCTACAAAAAATCCAGTATCTTTCCCATCAATAGCCTTTTGAAGATCAATGGTTCTTATCTCAAAATGGTCTATGCCAGAAAGGCTATCAGTCGTAATAAAAGAAACTATTGGTTCTTTGGAAGTTATGCTTGGAGATTTTAAGCTTGGTTCAAAAACAAGGGAAAAAGCAGCTGGAGCCATAGTATCTATCTGGGACAGATAATGGCTTACTCCTCCCCAACTTCCTCCTTTTTTAGCTTTAATGTGAAAATACCAGATGCCGTCTTCCAAGTCGCTGTATGAGACTGAAGTATGGTCTCCTTCAGAAATGCTGTCTGGTATACCATGAAAGTTATTGTCAATGCTATAGCTAAAATCACTTACCTCTTCTTCTTTTTCCCAGGAAAAACTAAGATTGTTGTTTTTGTGCCATTTATTCTGGTCAGGATGAGTTGAAGAGAAAACTTGAGGACCGGCTGGTGCAGGAATTTTAAGCGTATAGCTTCCATGACCCAATGAGGTTAAAATATTAGTTCCTTTGCCGTCATCAAGCAAAACCTTGGATGAATTTAAAATAGAAATAGAAGTTTCTCCTGGATTAACAGCTCTGAAAGTGATGGTAGAGACTAAGCCAGAAGAAGTATTAATGCCGGGAGAGGGTGCTCCTCCTTGAAAAGAAGCCCGGCCTTCAGTATTGGAATAGGTAGGCTGGGAAATCCAGACTGAAATAAATGATTTTCCAGCAGTCGGACTGGCTATCTGCAATTTTTTGGGATCAAACTTCAAGTCTACTTTAACCGCATTAACATTATTGTCATTGGTATTTAAGAATATTGAAACATCAAAAGTACTACCGATAAAAAAGGTTCCAGCAATGGGAGAAAAATACAAAGAAGCACCCTCAGCTTTAACAGAAGGAATTATGGCAAAAGAAAGTATTAATATAGTAAAAATAAAGAATAATTTTCTCATATATATTTTACATTTTCTCCTCCTAGTTTTATTATAAGCTATTTTTATTAAAATAACATATTTCCCTGGTGATCCAAAAAGAATTCTATAAGGACTATAAGTTTAGGTTTTTCTCTGCTTCTTTGTCTTTTTGTATAAATTAAAAGCTAAAAATCCTATTGCCAAAAGGAAAAGCAACATTAAAAGCCAAACTACCCACCAGGAAACAAGAATTCCCCTAATTTCCAATCCCCTACCTTCAATATGAGTAATCATTGGCGTCATCATACGAAATCTAGCTTCCTCTTCCCTAATATTTCCTGCTTTATCAACTGCTTTTATTATAACATTGTATTTGCCAGCTTTTTTAAAAGGAACCCGATAAGGCGACATCTCTTCTGTGAAAAAAGAACGAGAGGGTTCTTTGTCGCTCAAATCAATAACGCTTACCTCATAATGGTCAATGCCGGAAAAATCATCAGACGTTTCAAAATAAACCATGGTTT
>CAZNBW010000048.1:0-2533 GCA_964571585.1 uncultured Candidatus Saccharibacteria bacterium
GAGTTGAATGGCAGGTACTTAACAGCAAGCACTTTGGAGTTCCCCAAAACAGGGAGAGGGTGTTCATTATCGGACATCTTGGAAAAAAAAGTGGACAAAAAGTATTTCCTATCGGAAGCGACAGCAAACAAAATGATAAGACTGCAACACAGAAAGAATCATCAACCGACAAAGTTGCTCAAACACTAACAGTACATTATGCAAAAAATCAACATGGAAGCCAATATGTTCTTGAAGAACCAACTAAATTGGTAAAAGTCGGTACATCAGGCAAAGACGCACAAGGAAACAGAATTTATGATAGCAAAGGAATATCAGCAACTTTACAAGGATTAGCAGAAGGCAAAGGAGCTAAAACTGGATTATATGCAGTTAGGGTTCAAGGTGATTTAGATAAACGGAAAACTTATTTAAGTAATGAAGCTCAAACTTTATCAGCAAATCCAACAAGTGATAATCTGCCAAGAATTAAGCAGGGTATGAGAATCAGGCGTTTAACACCAACTGAATGTGAAAGATTACAAGGTTTTCCTGATGGGTGGACTGAGGGGGTTAGTGATACTCAAAGGTATAAGTGTTTAGGAAATGCGGTAACGACTAATGTAATAAAGGAAATAGGAATTAAATTATCTAATTCTATCTAAATATCTGTTATGACATATTTTAGGCATGGCTGATAAGAAATTAAATCTTAATAATTCAAAACTTCCATTAGAAGGCGATGCAAAGTTACGGAAAGAGTGGAGTAAAAAGATTGATGACAGGTTGGAGGTTTTAAAAAAAGACAGGATGGAGAGGCGCTTAATGCTTCAAAGGCGCCATGATTTTTATACTGGGGACCAAGCTTCATATACCACTATTGTCGGTAAAGTCGCTAAAGAGAAAAAAGGCCACGCCAATGCGGTTTTTAACTATGCCGGCAAGACAGTATCCAAGATAGCTTATGGTTTGGCAAATAACCCTCCCAAGATTACTATTCCCGCCAGGAGAGTACCGGAAAAACACATAGCAACAGAAAGAGCCAGGTCCCAGGGGGTAGAAAGCTTTACAGATGAAGTTTTTAGGAGGAACAGGTTTTTTAAAGGCGCTTATAGAAGGGCTTGTTTTAACCAGGTAGGGATGGCGGACGCAGCTTTAAAAATTTATCCTGAGAATAAAGGGACAGAAGATAATCCGGATTGGGAGATTAAAATTGTCAACCATGAACGGATGGATAATATCATGGTGGGCTGGCGGGGTGATGATCCGTCAGAATTTGATTATGTAGTGACTGAAGTTAAGACCAGCATCCAGTATATAAAAGAACAGTATGGAATTATAGTTCCTATAGAGCAGGCTTTAACCAAGAAAAAAGGGAGTGAAACTGACGCTACCGGCTCTGCCTGGGATAGCGGCGACCAATGGGGAGTAAAAAAGCAGGGGGCGGCCACTAAACTCCCGACCGGCAAAACTGATGTGCCTTCAATTATTTTAAGGGAATATGATGATGAAAATGTTTATGCTTTAAAAATCGGAAATGAATTAGTGGAACTTGTTTTGAAAGACGGTAAAGAATTTCCTAAGTTAAAATTCTGGGTTTTAGTTAATAATATCCCCAACCCCGGTTCTCCCTGGTCTATTGCCGATATTGATTATATGTTTGATCCCCAGGTGGAATTTAATGAGGGGTCTAATGAGGAACGGGATTATATCAGGGTGGGGGCCAACCAGAAATATGTGGCTTATAACATGAGCGAGTTTGACCCTGAATCCATTAAAACCGGATCGGGCGGGGTGATATTTGTTGACAGTCCGGATGGGACCGCCAGGTTTGAGCCTCTGCCGACCAATGTTAATGTCTTTCCTATAGACAGTTATTTAAACAGGGTTCAGGACACCATGTATGATTTAGGCTTGCCTAAGGTTACTTATGGGGCTGGCGGGGCGGATTCAGGCAGGTCTAAAGCGGTTGATTACCAGTCAATGGTGGATCTGGTTATATATAAAAGGGATTCATGGGAACTGGCTTTGGATAAGTTAATAGAGAAAATCCAGGTTTTAGGTAATTTCTATTTTAAGGAAGATTATTTTGAAGATCCGGCCACGGGAATGTTTGTAGTCAGGTTTGCCGAATTTGACTGGACTGATATATTACCGATAACCCAGGCAGATAAAGTAGTCAATGTCTTGAATAAGGTAACTATGGGACTCCCCTTCAGGATTGCTTTTAAAGAATTAGGGTATCGGGATGTAGATTCTATTATTGCGATGATGAAAGAAGAAGCCAAAGATGAAGATTTGATGTTATTCAGAAGCAAGATGTGGGCTTTAACAGGCGGAATATTAACCGCCCAGCAAAGGGCGCAGGAAGTGGTGCAGGGAATGGAGCAGGGGCCGCCGGCAGTGCCAGGAGCGCCTGAGGTCAATCAGCAAACTCCTACTTTAACTTCTTCGCAGAATGAGGGGAGAGAAAGATCTTTGCCGGTGTCTCAAAGAGGCGGAACAACCAGTTTTTCCAGCCCAAGCGGATTTATAGCGAGGACTCGGCAGAATT
>CAZNBW010000049.1:0-2521 GCA_964571585.1 uncultured Candidatus Saccharibacteria bacterium
TTTTGGCTTGTGAATTATACAACACATAAATTATACCTTCAAACTCCTTGGATTCTTTATTAACCTGTCAAGATTCTTGTATGTTTTTATATTATTTTTGACAAACTTCTTGAAATTTTTTACGTTAATCTTGTCATAATGAGTATCCTTTGTGAATAAAGAAACAGCCAATGCAAATTCAAGATATGCCTTAAAAAGAACTTTATTAGTTGTACCCTTAAACATTCTAATCTCTACAGTTTTTTTAGGATAAAGATTTAAGATAGTAGCCTTATCTACCATTTCATTATTAAACTTCCTGTGACCCCAAGATGCTATTTCTTTAAACGTGTAGCGAACCTTGCCATATTTATAAGGAACAGAAGGAGAAGCCCATTCATTAAAACTGTTCTTTGTTCTCTTGCTAATCTTAAATAAGAACTTAGTATTGGCAGGATCATAGAAGAACTTTACCATCTTAATTAAATGTTTTTTGGAAAAGAATTTACGACCAATATGTACGTGAAAACCACATGTATTATTTACGAGTCGTGAGCGGGAAAGCCCACGAGCTTCAGTCGTGGGATGAAAGCGAACACAGCAATTCTTCCTTTAAAAAATATTTTATTTTTTAAAGGAAGAATATAAACGTCTGTTGTATAATACAAGTATGAAAAGATGGACTACCAGCAATAAAGCAGTGTTTAACTTGGGATACCACTTAATTTGGTGCTCTAAGTACAGGAGGGACGTGTTAGCTGACGCTGCTGTTGAAAAACGGCTAAAACAGCTCCTGCTGGAAAAGGCTAAAAAAATAGAGGTTGAAATAGTATCAATGGAGGTACTGCCCGACCATGTGCACCTCTTTGTTAAGTGCTCACCTGTTGACTCTCCCCACTGGATTGTTCAACAGTTTAAGGGCCTTACTTCAAGAATATTGCGGCAGGAGTTTAAACCTCTGAAAACCAGAATACCTACACTTTGGACAAGAAGCTACTACTGTGAATCTTGCGGACATATTTCGGAAGCAACTGTAAAAAAATATATTGAGGACCAGAAGCTAGCATGAAAAAAGCAAAAGTAAAAACAGAAGTAGAACCTACTATTCTGACCTATAAAATAAAGCACAACAGGGACTTCAGTGAAGAACTTGGCAAGGCGTATAGGGTTGCCGAGTTCGCCGTCAGAACTAGGGCCACATCTTCTAAATCTGTTAAGCATATAAAGTTGCCCAGTGCTATCTCTAACCAAATCTTAAGAAAATACAATAAAGAAAAATGCAAGAAAGTTTCTAGAGTTAAACTGACTATTCCTTCTCAAAAAGGAAAAATAATACAGGTTGACCAGTCAACCAAAACCATCTATATCCCTTGCGTGAAGCTAACGCTGAACTACCAATTTCCCAACACCTTCCTGAAGGTTAACCAAGTGGAACTAGATAACAAGTATGCCTATGTTTCCTGCACGTTTGCAGAAACTAAAGTAAAGGTATCTACCAACTACATCGGAGTTGATAGAAATACAATGGGACATATAGCCGTAATTGCCAATCCAGCTACAGGCAAGGTTGTCAAACTAGGCAAAAAAGGCAACCACATTAACCACAAATACAAGAACATACGCAAGAAGCTACAGAAGAAGGGGGCTACTCAACAGCTCAAGGTTATCAAAAAGAAAGAAAGCAATATAGTTAAAAACTTAAACCACCACATCAGCCACAAAGTTGTGGAGTATGCCAAGAAAAATAACTGTGGTATTAAGTTAGAGAAGTTGGACGGGATACGAAACAATAAGAAGCACAGACAGTCATTCAACTATTCCCTAAATAGCTGGAGCTTCTATCAACTGCAGCAGATGATAGAATATAAAGCCAGAATATGGGGAATAGAGGTAGTCTATGTTCATCCGCAATACACCAGTAAAAGGTGTAGCCGCTGCGGAGAGATAGGCATCAGGAGTGGCAAAAAATTCAAGTGTCACTGTGGACACGTTGACCATGCGGATGCTAATGCTGCTTTCAATATAGCAAAAGCGTCTCCGTATAGACATTGTGGCAATGGTCAATCCGTTGTAGACAGAGATACAACGGAAGGGAGCACTGATACCCCTCAATTAGGAATGCAACAGCCTATGAAGGCTGTTGCCTAACTAAAGAACCCCACGAGCTTTAGTCGTGGGAGTATGTCAGATTGGGCAAAGAGTGCTTAGAGCATAATTCTTCTTGGTGCGAATTTCGTGACCAATGTAAGGAATTATTAACCAAAGAAGATAAGATGGTTCGGATGCTATCAAACAAATAGATTTCAAATTAATTATGTTTTAAAATGAAAAACTTATCATCCAAACCATATCCTTTTAAAGGGGTTACTATTACTTATAAACCCTGTGTTTGGATTTGCCCCCTTAAAGATGGTGGAATATTTTTTATGGGAGGAACGAACAACATCCATGAAGGTGAATCTTTAACGTGGCATTTTAAAAACAGAATAAGAACCCAACTGTTCCATATGGCTAGAAAAAACATACAATCAAAAATATCTCA
>CAZNBW010000050.1:0-2509 GCA_964571585.1 uncultured Candidatus Saccharibacteria bacterium
TCTAACGACCAGATAGTAGACCGTCTTTTAGCATCTATTGCCAATGTTGACTTATGGAAGCTAAGAACAGGGCGCCTTTCTTCTGAAGGAGAAGATAATGACTTTGAAAGAATCCAGCACGCCATGGGAATACTCTCTGAAGCCCCTCTATACATTGATGACGCAGCTTCCTCAAATGTACTTCAAATGAGAGCTATGGCCAGAAGATTACAAGCAGAGCATGGACTGGGATTAATAATAATAGACTACTTACAGTTAGTTGAACCAAGAACTGCTTCCTCTAACCTAGTACAGCAGATATCTGAAATATCAAGATCCTTGAAAGGCTTAGCTAAAGAATTAAGTATACCTGTCTTAGCATTATCTCAGTTATCAAGGGCAGTAGAGCACAGAATTCCTCAGATACCCAAACTAGCTGACCTAAGAGACTCAGGCGGGCTAGAACAAGACTCAGATGTAGTAATGTTTATCTACAGAGAAGACAGGTATAACGAAGAAACAGCCAGGAAGAATATTGCAGACATAATTGTTGCCAAACACAGGAACGGACCTGTAGGCAAAATAGAACTGTATTTTGACGAGCAAAGAGTATCTTTTAGAAATCTAGAAAAAGAAGAATATCAATAATGTATTCTCCTCATATCCAAAAACTAATTGAACTATTCAGCAAATTCCCCACCGTTGGACCAAGAACTGCGGCCCGTTTTGTTTTCTATTTAATAAAACTGCCTCAGGATAACTTTGAAGAACTGCTCAACTCTTTAAAAGAATTAAAAAACACCACTAAGCTTTGCCCTTCCTGCTTTAACCCATATGAAGGAGAGAAACAAGACCTATGCCCTATTTGCCAAGACAAGAGAAGAGATAGCAGCTTATTATGCGTAGTAGAAAAAGAAGCTGACCTGAACTCTATTGAAAGTACAAAAAAATATAAAGGATTCTATTTCATCCTAGGGGGGACTATTAATTTAAAGAAAGAAAGAAATGTAAGAATTAATGAGCTAAAAGAAAAGATAAAAAACGGAGATTTTAAAGAAATAATAATAGCTACTAACCCAACCCCGGAAGGAGAAACAACAGCTCTTTTCTTGGAAAGAGAGCTTAAAACAAAGCCCGGCTTTCCGGAAAAGCCAGGCTTTAAGATAACCCGATTAGGCCGCGGTTTACCAGTAGGAGGAGAATTGGAATACGCAGACCTAGACACCTTAGAAAGCGCTCTCCAAACAAGGAAATAAAACTAAGCCTAAAACTAAGCCTGGCTTAGTTTTTATACTTCTATTTTAGTAATCTCTACCTCAGTAAAGAGCTGACGATGCCCTTGTTTTTTCTTATACCTGGTCTTTGGCTTGTATTTAAAAACAATAATCTTTTTACCTTTTCCCTGCTTTAATACCTTAGCTGTCACTTTAGCTTCTTTTACCAAAGGATTTCCAAGATAAAGCTTTTTGTTCTTCTCAACAAGCAAGACCTCTTTAAAGGATATTTCGGATCCTTCTTTCTTATCCAACTTCTCTACTTTTAATTTATCTCCAGGAGAAACCTTATACTGCTTTCCCCCTGTTTTAATAACTGCAATCATATTTAATCTTCCAGTAAAGGAGTTTGTATATCCTCTTCTGGCAATTTAATTCTTGTTTCTTTATCTGTTATTTTTACCACATCTTTATCTACTTTGGCAAGCTCTTTTGAGGCTTTGTTATACGTATTGACTGTTGTTCCTAAATGACCTCCTAACTTCTTCATATAATCTGAGTAGCTTCCCATATGCCTGCCTAATCTTTCCACCTGTTTGATTATCTCTTTTGCCTGCTCTGATATTTTTTGGTTTCTCAGCCCCTGCAAAACTGTTTGCAAATAAGCTAGAAAAGATGTTGGTGATACAACTATAACCTTTTTCTTGCCTGCATAATATATTAAATTATTAGTATCGTCAACTACAGCACCCACCTTATTAATTAACAAGTCGTAATAAACAGCTTCAGAAGGTATAAACATAAAGGCAAAATCCATTGTATTTTCTTCTGGCTTAACGTACTTTGCTGTTTCTTCTATTCTGTTTTTAAGATCAGATATAAAGGCAGATTCGTATTTCTTCTTTTCTGAACCGTCTGAACTCTGCAATATCCTGTTATAATTCTCCAAGCTGAACTTTGAATCAATAGGAATAATCCTTTTATCTACAAACACTACAGCATCAACAATTGTACCGTCCTTAAAAGAATACTGCATTTGAAAAGACCCTGGAGGCAGAACGTTCTTTAAGACAGTTTCCAGATAATACTCTCCTAGCACTCCTCTTTGCTTTGGGTTCTTTAAAACATCTTGCAGGCTTTTTAACTGATCAGCAAAACTTACAACCTGTTTGTTAGTTTCGTCTAATCTTGTCAGTTTTTCCGTAACATTCTGGATAATTTTGGCTGACTGGCCAAACTGAGCCTGCATTGCCTTGTTCGACTCAGATAGTTTTGAATCTAAGACCTTGTTAATATCGCTAAGCTGCTGTTGAAGC
>CAZNBW010000051.1:0-2478 GCA_964571585.1 uncultured Candidatus Saccharibacteria bacterium
TTAGTTAAATTTTAGTTAAATTTAATTGTAAAGTTAATTGTAAAGGTATTTGTAAAGTTTACAATTATTGGTTTGAGTCCGAGTATACAAACGCCCGCCCGTGCCACGCTCCAAACTTTTACCTATTTAATTGTAAAGTTATTTGTCAAGTTAATTGTAAACTTTACAATCCTTAATATATCCTATAACCCTGTTGAATATATATTCACCTCTGTTAATATGTGTCGTATAATTTATATTGTGCGACAGGAACAGATAGAAATGCGATAATAGGTTGAGGGGTACTGGGGGTTGTCGTTTTGCCCGAATGTCTGTATGTATTTGTGTAAATCTTCATGGAAAATCAGGGAAAAGCATCTTTTCTTTGCATAGTTTCACTTCAATACCTCAAAGAGATAAATAAAAATATCTAATTCTATAGAAGTTTACCTTATGTAATGATGGAGGATCATGTCAGCAAAATCAATAAAACACGGAAAATACAGGAAATATAAGGGTAAATTCTTCCATCCCTGTGAAATCTGTACCTCACCCTATCGTTCTGAAATGGAATCTCTGCTTAGAGCTAAAGAACCAATGATGAATATAGCTCGTAAATACTTAGATAAATTTAAAGGATGTACTAAAGTAAATAGTTTAATGGCAAAAATACGGCGCCATAAAGCCCATTTAGAACAAGCTAGACAGATAGCGGCAGTTAGACTCCCAGATGATTCTCCCCATGAAGGTATGTCTCGTGTTTCTATGGAACAGTTTGCTCAGAGAATGTTAAAGATAGGAAATAGAGCTTTAGATTGGTACCAACAGTTTCCCCATTTAGTCAAACTACAAGATGTAATAGCGGCTCAACGCCTCCTAATAGAGAAACAAAGGCTTTCCATTCATGAGGATGCCCTTAAACTGGCTATGGCGCGCTTTTTCGGTGGTTTTCCAGTATCAAAAGATTCTATAGAAGGAGAAATAGTCAATGACCCAAGACTCCCCCAACCTCCAAGAGCTATACTCCCAGGAGATAAGGAATAATCCAATCGTTTTTATAAACGAGATTTTAGGATTACCCCTCCATAAGGAACAGCTTAAATGGATTACTAATGCCAAAAAAAAGCTAAATATCCTCAGGCCGGGCAACAGGTGGGGAAAATCCCTTATTACTGCCTGTATTCATATATACCATGGGATGACTAAGATCCAACTCCAGGATAATATATCTACTCCGGAAGAGTGGTTAAACCAGCCCTATGAGACTTTAAACTTTGGTCCTGATTATGAACAAGCCAGAGAAGTAGCCAGGTTAGCCAGAGATATAGTTCAGGGAAGGATTATCCTTCCTAAGAAATACCAAGAGAAATGGGGAAAGACTAATCAATCCCAATTAAAAGATTGGGCGATTTTAGATGATAAAGCGGATGCCCAGATCATGCCTCAGATCATGTGGGCTTCAGGAGCAAAACTATTAGTAAGATCATATCACGATATGGGAGCCGCTTTTAAAGCTAAAGCCCTAGCGTATATTTCAGGGGATGAATGTGCAGATATACAGGAATTATGGACTTTTACTAATATTACTCTTCTTCCCAGGTTAGTTTCTTTAAGGGGGATACTTCATTTTGTCGGTACTGTCCAGCCTGAAGGCTATGATTATATTTATATGATTGAACTGGCAGAAGAGGAGATGGAGAAAAAAGGTGATATTAATATGTATGTCCAGAAGGGATCCATGTATGATAATCCCTTTTTAGCAGAGGATGAGATTAAGACAACCGAAGCGGTGGCAGACAAAGATATCAGGAGGCAGATTATTAAAGGTGAATATGTGGAAAAAGGCAATAAATACTTTGGCAATGAAAGGGTTTCTAATGCCGTAAACAGGAATTTAGAGCTATTAGCAAAAGGAATAGACGGCCGGAGATATGTTATCAGCGCTGATTTTGCCGGCGGGGACAGCGTTTGGACTGATTTTACCGTTATCTGTGTCGTGGATTACACAGAAGAACCATATAAGTTAGTACATTTCTTCAGGGTTAAGGGGAGGGATATGCCAATTCCCATGCAGTATAAAGAAGTGGGAAATATCTGCGAGAAGTTTAAGGGAAGATTGGTTATAGATGCGACTGCCCTGGGAGGGAAAAACGCTATGGCGTTTTTAAAACACCTAAAACCTGTCCCCTTGCAAATGAGTTCTGCTTTAAAAGGGGAAATGCTTTCTACTTTAAAGACTGCTTTTGACGGAGGCCAGAGTGAAAGATTAAGGAGAAACAAGATCATAGATGATTTTGGGATCGTTAAAGATTTAAACAAGGAATGGGGATTAGTGAGGATCCCTGATATCCAGGTGTTAGAAAAAGAATTAAAGGATTATAAGTTGGCGGATAAAAAACTGAGGACTGATTGTGTCATGGCATTAGCCCAGGGTATCTTCTGGATTGAAATGAGAAGGCCAAAACAGGAGAAGAATAAAATGGTTCCCTGGGATTTGGC
>CAZNBW010000052.1:0-1508 GCA_964571585.1 uncultured Candidatus Saccharibacteria bacterium
CCCGGAAAAGATGGTTGAATTAGCTCAAAAAGGATATGACTTTTTCAGGGGGAAACAAAGCAGTCTTAATGACGCTTTCAAAAAAACCATGTTTCCTCCTGAAGTAATTGACTATATTAAAAGAGTTAAGCAGATACCGGCGGAAAATGCTATTTTAGATGGTTTTAACAAACTTCAAGATACATGGAAAAAAGGCAAGACATTATGGAATCCTGCTTATCATCCCAGAAATATTTTGTCTAACATTATACTAGCGGGGATGTCCACCGGAAAAGGGGTTTTTAATACTTCTTTGGATTACCTCAGGGCAGTTAGGAACTATGCTGGCAAGGGAAACCAGAAGTTTGCTGATGCGGCGGAAGCGGTTGGGTTAATTAAAGCCAAGACTTTTGCCAAGAGATTTAATGAGTTTTTAGATGTAGGTGAATTAGCAGATGCAGGCAAGCTTAAAAAAATAGATGAATTTTCAAGGGCGTTTCAGAATGTGACTGAGGAAACAGCTAAGTTAAGCGTTTTCAGGCATTGGATTGGAGAGTTTGCTGATGAAGCTGGCATGGCGATTAATAAGGCTTTAAAAGATCCTGATATATTAAGGAAAGCATCTGATAAGGCTCAAGAGGCAATATTTTCTCCTTATAAGATTAGTAAGTCAGAGAGATCTTTAATGAAGTATGTTTTCCCATTTTATTCATTTACAAGGCAAGCTTTGCCATTCACGGCTAAGACTTATTTGGAACATCCGAAAAGGATCACTAAGTATAAGAGGTTTGGACACGCAGTTGAAGGCTTGACTGGAGAAGATTATATCCCGGAAGAAAAAAGACCTGAATGGATGGATGAAGCGGTGCAGTTGCCAACTAAAGTTAAGGGTGAGCCGGTGGCTCTTGATCCCAGCTATGTTTACCCCTGGGGAAGTTTTGGGGAATTTAAAACTGGTCCGTTTGGTTTAGGCCCTAACCCCCTTATATCAGAATGGTATGAACAAAAACTGAATAAGGATCTATATTTTGGAAAGGAAATTGCTAAGTCGCAGATACCGAAAAAGGCGTTAGGACAAAGGTTAGAACATCTGGCAACCACTTTTTTACCTTCTGTTTATAGGACAGGCAAGGGTAAATTATATCCGGCTTTTAAAGGCGTGCCGGATTATATGGGCAGGGATAGAAGCAAGGCAATGGCGATTATAGATGCACTTGGCATCAAGACTTCGGTTTTAAGGCCAGAAGAAGAAGCTAAGTTTAGAAGATGGGATAAAAGAACTCAGTTAAAAGAAATTGATTCTGAGAAGCGGAGTATTATGAAAGATGCCAGGATTCCGGCAGATAAAAAACGGACTTTAATTAAAGAATTAAATCATGTTAGAAGCGTAGTTTTAAAAGAGAAGTAATAGTATACCACCATCTTTTTGCTTTTATAAAAAACATAGATCTGTCAAATGGATCGGCATAAAAAAATAAAATAATAAAAAAGGTAACAATAAACAATATTAAGAGTAAAAGTAAACCTTT
>CAZNBW010000052.1:1518-2382 GCA_964571585.1 uncultured Candidatus Saccharibacteria bacterium
TTTAAATTCTTCTTTTAATCTTTTCCAAATAGGTTTTTTATTTTCTGCCATAGGTTAAAAATAAACTTTGATAAAGCGTTCTCTGTTTGCAAAAGCTCATTTTTAGCAACCATTTGTTGTTTAAGCTTTCTTTCAGCAGTTTCTCCTTTTACAAGGGAATTTTCCTCTTTTTCCGATTCTTGTTCAGAAGGATTTTCTTGTTTTGCCATTGGAATAAGCGTGGGAGAAGATGGTGGATTTATATTTACTTCTTTTATTATTATTTGTGGTTGGGGAGATTCTTGTTCGGTTTGTTCTGGTTCTTTTTTTTCTTCCCAGTATTGGAAACAGGCAAGTTGATAATTGTATTTTCTATCTAAATATTGCTGGTAGCAGGGATCAAAAGAATCATAGCTGATATTTTCTTCTGAGTAATAACAGTCTGGATTGCTTTCAAATGATCTTTTGGGAGGAACAGGACAATTTTGGGCGATACTTTGTTTTGGAAGTATAAGAGAAAGAAAAATCAGCAGGCTTAAAACTAGCTTAATTTTCTTCATTGTTATTTATTATACCACCTTCGTCAAAAATTATTATCTAATGGCTTCCAGACCTCTATATATATACCCTGTTTTCAGACATCCTTTCTCTCGTAGTTCACGACTACGGAAAAAGATCGTTGTAAAGAAAGGAGGTGATCCATCATGGGAGATGTAAAAGACCCAAATACTGCGTCACCGACAGGAGAGACAACTCCAGAGGTTAAACCGCAAGAACCTGAACAAACGCCAAAGGAACCAATATCGGCTCCCGCAGAAACAAAACCTGTAGCTCCGGCTGCAGCAGAAACAGAAACTAAACCGGTTGAAGAACCTGAGGAGACGG
>CAZNBW010000053.1:0-2346 GCA_964571585.1 uncultured Candidatus Saccharibacteria bacterium
GCCCACCTTTCTTGGTCTTCACCAAAGCGAAGAGCCAAAGCCCGCATTATAACCTCTACTGCCAAAGAATGCTTAATCAGGTTTTGGTTCGAAAGATTTTCTTTTAACAGTTTTAAACCTTCTTCCCTGTTCATAAAACTTTGCGAGGTAAAATATAAATATAAATGGCGCTAATAAAACAAAGAAGTGCCATGAGTATGAAAGCTGCGTTGAACCCGAAGTTCACCACGATTAATCCTCCCCCTACGGCTCCGAAAGCAGCAGTTAAATAATTCAGTGCCTCCCAGCTGCCCCAGGTCCTTCCGGCCTTCTCTTCTCTCAAGTGTTTTGAATATAAAACGTCAAACGCAGGGCTTGCAATAGCTCCTGCAACACCGATTAGGGCCTGGATCAAGAAAAGCTGCCAGATTGCATCAACAAATATGTACAAGAAAAATCCTATCCCCATTAAGCCATAACCTAAAACTAAAATCAGTTCATTCTCTTCAATCTTGTCTGCATATTTCCCGGAGAAAAAAGCAGTCAAAGCAGCAAAAAAAGCAAAGACACCAACCGTCAGGCTGGCGTCTAATAAATCTCCTCCTATCCTCTCAACAAAAAGAGCATAAATGGGAGCCAGCATGGCAGCAGCCACCATAGCCAAGCCGTCTGTTAGCAGAAGAATTCTAATTTGTTTTTTAAACCGCAGACCTTCCATAAAATAATTACTAACTTTTTAATAATTGCTGATTATATTATTCAAAAATTCCTTTCTAAACTCAAATTCTTTCGGACTATTGTTTTTTAATTGACTACCTAACAAATCTGCCATTGCTAATAGAGCTGTCTCTAGGAATATATCAGGATGCTCTTCTTTAAAATCATCAACTTGTTTTTTAATATCTTCGTCCGGATTGTTCAAGATTTCGTGTATTACTCCGTGATTCTTTACTGTCTGAATCACCAGCCCTTGTTCCCTTTCTGACAAATCAAATCTTTTAATAATATCTTTTACCTTTTCTCCTCCCTTCTCTTCATGCCCCGTGCATTTCGTAGCATCTCCTTCTTTTATAAATGTTTCTTTCTTTGCAATATCATGAAATATAGATCCAAGAAAAAGAATTTCTTTCTTGGTATAATTATCTATTTTTTCTCCCAGATAGTTTTTAATATTTTCATTCGCCCTCTCAATAACATCTTCTAATTCTGTTACAACCGAAATAATATGATCAAAAACACTATCGTTGGTATGCCATAAATTATTCTCAATAACACCTTCTAATTCGTAAAGCTCAGGTATAACATCCTTAAATTCTTTGTTTTTCATTCTATCGATAATAAATTCTGATGTTTTTACTTTATTCATTTTTCTGAATTAATTCTAAGATTTTATTTTTGTTTTTTAGATTTTTAAAGACGAAATCTGCACCCGTTTCTTTTAGTTGTTCTTCTGAATAAGCTCCCGTCTCAACGCCTATGGTTTTAATCCCTGCCTCTTTCCCTGCCTCAATATCTCTTTGGGTATCTCCTACGAGGAAGACGTTATTATTGAATTTAAAATCAAAACTGTCTTCAGCTTTTTTAATCGCTATTCTTATCAGATCAGCTCTTCTTTCACCATCTGAACCAAATCCTCCTAATTTAAAATAATCATTTATGTCACCTTTTTTTAATTTTGCCCTGGCTATACGTTCCAAATTTCCAGTTACCAGTCCCATTAATATATTTTTACTTTTTAATTCATCCAATAACTCCTTAACTCCTTCTAATAAAGTAATTCTCTCTTTTCCTGCCCTCTCTTCAAAAAAGGATATCATCTCCTTTGTGATTTCTTCCATTTTTCCTCTGACGTCTGATTCTTCCAACCCTTTTTTCTTTAAGACCTCGACTACTATCTGTTTGTCTGTTTTCCCGGGATGATCAATTATATCAATGGTTGTGTCTATCCCAAAAATCTTTTTAAACGCTGCGCTAAAAGCCATTTTATGGAGAGCGCTTTCTTTCTCAAATAAAGTTCCGTCTATATCAAATAAAATTAATTTGTTCATTTCTTTAATCTTTTTTGAACTGCCTGGCTCGTAAGCTCTTTTAATGCATCTGCGGCAATCCATTTAGCGGTTTTTGAATTGATCTTCTGAATTTCCTTGGCCACCTTTACTGCTTTTTTATTCAGATTAGCATTTCTCTTGCCAATCTGTCTTAAGGCCCAGTTAACGGCTTTTCTTACAAAGTTTCTTTCGTCTGTTGAGTATTTTTTAATTAACGGAAAAAACTTTTCAAAGTCCTTATTTTTTGCCCTTTTATCGTGACAAGCCAGAGATGCCATAAGAGCAAATCCGGCCCGCCTGACAAATTCTTCTTTATGCT
>CAZNBW010000054.1:0-2316 GCA_964571585.1 uncultured Candidatus Saccharibacteria bacterium
CGGCCATTCTTTTCCCATTAATCGGCATTATGATTATCTTTATGATCCCTAAAGTCTCAGATATTATTCAATCTTTCATTACCAAAAAACCATTTGATTATGGGACTGCTATTGGTCAAGCAATAAGTCCCGCTACAGCTCCTGTAAGAGGGGCTGTCGGTATGGCTAAAGATTACGGGAAATCGTGGGTTAGCGGTTATGCTAAAGAAGCAGGGCAAGCAAAAGCAAGGGGATTAATAGAAAAGGAGACTACTCCTTTAGGAAATAGCGATAAACCAAAAAGATAGGGAAAAGAAAAATGGAAGAAATAATTAGAAACCAAAAAATAAGAGAATTAAAAGCTAAGCTTAACCGTCTTAAAAAAGAACTTAAAGAGACTACCCCAAAGACATTTTTAAAAAGGCCTGGAGGGAAATCCCCTCCCAGATAAGTTAAAATCTTACATTTTTAAATGATTCTCTGGTAATTCTATATATTCTTAATTTCCTAGATCTCCTTGCAAAATTAGTCTTTGTTTCAATCCAATTCCAGTCTTCCTGTGTGAGAAAACTGCCTGCTTTCGGAGAAAGTTCTTCCATTGTTGTAGCCTTTTTTAATTCATTAAAAGATCTCGCATCCCATTCTAAATCTTCTTTAGCTAAGGCAACATCAACTACTCCTAAAATCCAATAAAGCCTTAAATCTGCAGGTCCGTGTTTCCCATCTTTACCAGGTTTATCAGCTTTATTAAAATAATCAACTGCTCTCTGAAGAAAATTTTTGTCAATATTACCAGGCTTAGGAGCTCTATCTAATATTAATCCCTTAAGGGCTTTATATTTGTTTAAAAGAACAGCGCTGTAATAAAGATTACTCCCTTCTGCTATATTATCCGCACTCTCAAAAATACATTTAGAAGATAAGATACCCTTACCTTGAGTAATTAATTCATAATTTTCTTTTGTCATTTTTTTAGGATCCCATTCCTTAATTTTCTTAAGATCCCATTTCTGCGCAATAACAGTTCTCAACCAGGACGTGCTAAAACCATCGATCACATCCTCATGGATCTGTGGTCCTCTATCTCTACCTGTTTTAGACCGCCCCTTTCTCCATGTCTTGAGATTAATTATTTCTGCCAACTCATCATTACCAGTAACAGAAGTATTAAAAACTGAATTTTCCAACGTAGCTATTGCTAATTTCTCTGCTAATTCAAAACTTTTTTTAGCTGCATCATTACCCCCAAGTTGCTTGATTAAATAATCTTTGACTTTTTCCTTCGTGATACTATTTGAAATAGTAAAAAAGTTAGAAGGTACTTTACCTTTACTTTTATCATCATCCAAAAGTTCTGATTCTTGTTTTAAGTTTAATTTTCCCAAAATATCCTTAAAATTAAAAACTGCTTTTTGCATTAGATCCCATGCCTTCGGGACATTCAAACCAACCAATCCTTCTTTTTCATTATCATTAAAAAGAAATTTCATTCTTTTCCTGTCAAGTTCATGTCCTCTTCTGGTAGATTCTTCCGCAGCCGATCCTGTATTTAAACCAACCATTCCTTCTGGTCTAGATATCCACCCATTAGCTTGTTTCATTAACTCCGAACTATCATGAAGGGCTAAACGAGCTTCAACTTCATCTCTGACATTTATGTCCATTTCTTCTAAAGAAGACTCTAAGGAAAAGACAAGGGTGCTTATTGTTAAATCATGACAATTTCTACTTGAACTTTCAATTTTATTCAAAATTTTTCTGACAAATAATCGCTGCTCCTCTATCTTCTCTTTGGACGGTAGACCATAGCCGATCTCACCTAAAGCGCTCTTTCTTGTTGCCTTTGCCATCTCTTCCGCTAACTCCTTGTTAGAAATTGGTCCTGCTTGTCCCTCTTTTTGTAACCCTTCAATAGTAAGATATATTTTACTTAAAAATTGATCTGCTGCTTTGTCTTTTATTTGTTTAAGCTCTATCTGATTCTGAAGAAAGTTAAGGCGATTCAAGAGAAAATCTGAACCAAGTATCTTTGGATCAAATTTAGATAGTGAAGAAACAGAATCTTTTAAATTTTTATCTTTAATAGAAGCTATTTCTTCTTCATTGGCAAGCCAATTCTCTTCTGTCTTTGAAGATTCTTGCTTTTTATTATTTGTATCTTCTGGAGGAGTAGAAAGCCTTTCGCCTTTTTGTTCCATAAGTAGCTTTATTATAACAGATAATATAAGTCTTTTTCCAACTTCCTTTTTTAAATTGTTCTGTTTAGTTTCTAATTTGATCATGTTTTATGCAGTTGAACTTACTGTTATAACTTGGTTATCATTATTAACTAGAGGC
>CAZNBW010000055.1:0-2171 GCA_964571585.1 uncultured Candidatus Saccharibacteria bacterium
CACAAAAGGTGCTGGCAGCCACCACCAATCCTTAACAATGTCCCAAACCTTATACAGTATTGAGATTAGAATTTGATTCAAATCCATTCTTATATAAATATTATGCCTCTCTTACATTATACCTTCCTTTCTCGTCTCTGGCAAAATATTTCTTGTCTTGGAGGTTTAAAAGAACAGTGTTTTCCTTAACAAAACGCTGATCTAAAACCTTTTCCACTATTTCGTCTTTTGTTAAAGGTCTTTTTGCTTGTTTTAATGATTTTAAAATAATATCTTTTACAACGCCTGTTTCATATCCCCACTCTTTCAAGGCGTAAAGCCCTCTTCCAACTAAAATAAACCTATTGTCTTTTATAAGTTCGTTGTGAACTGTTGCTGTGTGAACTTTCTTTTTATTAGAAAAAGGCATCTCTTCTATCAAAGAAGCTATTTGGGTAAAATGCAAAGGCTCTTCTTTCTTTTTCAAAGCCAAATAGGCCTTGTCTTTTATGCCCCTAGGATTGATCTCCAGCCAGTTTCTTAATCCGTATTTTCCTTCTGGATTCTTTTGAATCTCTTTTGATATCCCTATATACGAAGCGAAAACATCTTTATTACCGTTTTCTAGACCTTGTAAAGAAAGTGTATTCTTTTCTTTTTTAAATCTATTAATAGTAGAACCAATAATCTTCTTTGCTTTTCCAATAGAATCTTTGTTAATAGTCCAAAAGGCATAAAAATTATCATCCTCTGCTACCCTTTTAAAAGACTCTCCGTTTGTCAAAAGAAAAAATACTTGGTTCTGGTATTTGCTATCCCCTAAAACATCTAAAAGCTCTTGTTCTTTTTTAAGTCCTCCAAAAGAATCAATAACCTCCTTAAAATGAGAGAATATTTCTTTGTTCTTTCTAATTTCAGGCCCTATCTTGTCAAAACCTTCCTTTTCTATCTGACGAACCCTTTCTCTGGTAATTCCATAACTTTGACCAATGGCTTCTAATGTTTCTCTCTTTCCTGTTCTTAAACCAAAACGCCTCTCAATTACATCAGTTGTCCTTTGAGGTAAATCTTTTAAATAATTTTCACAAACTTTTTGATAGTTTATATTATTCATATTATTATATTTAATTATATTTATCTATTTAAACATTTTATAAAAATAATGTCAACCCCTTCTGATTTTATACCAGGCAACCAGAATATTTCCTGCTAAGAATATAGAAGAGTAAGTGCCTGCAATAATTCCTAAAATTAAGGCCAAAGAAAAGTACTGCAAGGTAGCTCCTCCGAAAAAGAAGATGGCTGAAGCCACAAACAAGGTAGTTAAAGAGGTATTTATCTGGCGAGACAATGTCTGCTTAATACTTATATTAACCACTTGTTCAAAATCCTCTCCTCTTTTCAAAAGATTCTCTCTTATTCTGTCAAAAACAACTACCGTGTTGTTTATTGAATAACCCAATACAGCCAAAAGCGCTGTAATAACAGGAATAGTAATCTCTACGTTGTATAACCTGCCTAAAACAACAAATACTCCTACGGGAATTAAAATGTCATGGAATAAAGCGATAACGCTGGCAATACCGTACTGCCAGGATTTTAAAGGTCTTCTTACCTTTCTGAAAGCTATGGCAATATATATTATCATTGAAAGCAGAACAGACACTACAACAATATTAGTTTTCTCTCTTAACTCTTTTCCAATAACAGGACCTATTGACTCAAACCTTTTCTCTTCAATAGAATGCATTATTATTTCAAGGTCTTCTCCTTCAAGCTTCTGCTCCTGAGACAAAACAGAAAGAATCTCCTGATGAAGTTCTTCTGAAATATCCTTCATTTTCATAATCACTCCCTTGTCTCCTGTCGGCTGAACATGGACTTGGCCTAAATCAAACTGGCTTAACTGCTCTCTTATCTTTTCGTTAGAAGGTCTCTCTTGTTCGTACTCTAACTCCATAATTGATCCTCCTGTAAAGTCTATTCCAGGCTTTAAGCCAAAAACAAACAAAGATAAAATAGAAGCTATTATTAGAACTGATGAGAAAAGAAAATATATTTTTCTGTATTTAGTAACCATATTATTTCCAAAGCCAAGATACTTTTTCCAGCTTAGTTCCGACAAACAGCTGTAAAAGTGTTCTAGTTATGAATATTGCAGAAAACATACTCATTAATATACCAATGCTTAA
>CAZNBW010000056.1:0-2152 GCA_964571585.1 uncultured Candidatus Saccharibacteria bacterium
TCTGATTTTGGAAAATCTAATTTTAAAGATCGACCAGAAACAGAGAAATTAGAGGCAGTCGGTTGTGCCGTAGTTGACAGCGAAACACCAGAAAAAGAAGATTAATATAACAAAAGAGCGCTATGGGGAAGCGCTCTATTTTTTACTCAATTATTTCTTTTTTGGGAGGAGGCGTAAAGTCCTCTTTGGATAACTTTGGTAAAGCATCCAACATAAATAGTTTCCAAGTGTATCCAGCTAAAGTAACAGATGGTTTCTGAGCCATTTTAGTATTATCGTTATTACCTACCCAGACTCCTGCTACTAAAGAAGGTGTATAGCCAATTGTCCAGGCATCTCTATAATTATTGGTTGTTCCTGTTTTAGCAGCTACTTGATAGTCTGGAATATATAAATTAGAGTTGTAGCCAAACATTGGAGCCCGGGCTTCATTGTCAGAAAGAATATCGTTTAATATTTGACAGGCTTCTTGGTGCAAGACCCTTTTTGGAGTCTTTTTATTTTCCTCTATAATGTTTCCTTTAGAGTCTTCTATTTTTAATATAGATACCTGGGGAAGTTTTAATCCTTCATTGGCAAAAACTCCATAAGCTGAAACCATTTCCAAAAGCTTTACTTCTCCTCCGCCCAAAACAATAGCAGGTCCGTAAAAGGAGCTAGCTCTGTTTAATGTTGTTAAGCCAAGAGTTCTAGCAGTGCTCAGGGTTTCATCTAGGCCAGCCAAATTAAGAAGAACTTTAACAGAGGGCACGTTTAAAGATTGGGCCAGGGCCTGTCTTAGACTAACCTCTCCTCTAAAAAGCCCGTCATAGTTCCTTGGAATATAGTCTTCTCCTCCCCAATTTCCAAAATTAGTCAGTTCGTCAATTACAGTATAATCTGCATCATAATCTTTAGAAAATGCTGTTACGTAAGCAAAAGGCTTAAAGGCAGAACCTGGCTGTCTTCCTATTTTATACGTTGCTACATTAAGCTTTGGGTCAAACATACAGTCTTTGCCAGAAACGCATCCTTCAGGATAAGGGTCTCCAAACCAGTCGGCCGATCCTATCATAGAAAGAATTTCCCCTGTTTTAGGGTCAATTGCCACAAAAGCTGTATTATATGCATTATACCCTTTATTTCTTTCTACTCCTTTTTCAACTGCTTGCTGGGCAATTTCCTGCAATTCCCAGTCTAAAGTAGTATATACTTTAAGCCCGCCTTCTTTTAAAAAGGTTTCCCCGTATTTTTCTAAAAGATACTGCTGTACATACAAGACAAAATGAGGAGCTTTAATTGTTTGAGATACCGAAGCGAATTGAAGCTCTTCTTGTTTAGCTTCTTCAGCATGTTCTTTCATGATATATCCTTCCTGAGCCATTCTATCTAAAACATAGTCTTTTCTTCCCAGCAAGGCATCAAGATTTTTGCCAAAAGGCGAGTAATAACTAGGTCCCTTTATTATTGCAGCCAAACAAGCAGATTCTGCTAAGGTTAAATCTTTGGCATCTTTTTGAAAGTAAGTTTTCGCAGCTGACTGAACGCCGTAGATATTTACTCCCAAAGGGATTTGGTTTAAATACCACTCCAATATCTGGTCTTTTGAATATCTTCTTTCAAGCTCTAAGGTTAAGATAAGTTCTTTTATCTTCCTGGCAATACTTTTCTCCAAAGTTAAAAAGGTTGATCTGATAAGCTGCTGGGATATTGTTGAGCCTCCATAAACTGGTTTTCCTATATTCCAGTTAATCTTAACAGCTCTTAATATTCCAGTAAGATCAATTCCATTGTGAGAATAGAATTTGGCATCTTCTGTTGAAATAACGGCTTGTTTTAAATACTCTGGCATTTGATCTAAAGAAATAATCTCTCTTTTTTCTTCTCCATACATTTCATATAGAAGAACCTGGCCTGTTCTGTCAAAGATTTTGGTTGATTCAACAAACTCTCTTTCAGTAAACTTTTCAGGCCTGGGAAGATCTTTGGCATACCAAACAAAAAGACCTGCCCCAAGAAGGAAGATTGCTACAAGGGAAATCAAGCCAATTCCCAAAATCCGGAAGAGCATCTTCTTTTTTCTGCTTGTTTGGTAGATTTTTTTGTAGAATTTTTTCTCTGCCATAGACAATGATATGTTTTTATTTTAGTATAAATATAATATGATTACAAA
>CAZNBW010000057.1:0-2099 GCA_964571585.1 uncultured Candidatus Saccharibacteria bacterium
TTGAGTATAAAAGAGAAGGGCATAGAATGTTCCAGGACCTTCTTTCCAAGATGGAGAACACAATAGCTAATGCTTTAATGAAAGCTGAGATAAAAGTCCAGCCGCAGAGAAGAGAGCAGCCCATTTTTGCTAAAGCTTCGGCAGGCAAGAAAGTGGGAAGAAACGATCCCTGTCCTTGTGGAAGCGGTAAGAAGTATAAAAAATGCCATGGGAAATAAAAGAAGCCAGTATCCTTAAAAATACTGGCTTTGCGGAATCAAGTCTCCTCGCGATTGCGATTGTAGGCGTCCTTGACGCCTCGTTGTTCGGTTTTTAAACCTACACTTGATGCTAATTGTTATATTAATCAACTACAAAAACTTGTCAAGGGGTTGACTTTTTATTATAAATGATTATAATAATAAGTAGTTATTTAAATTGTACATTTTATTAAGGAGATAAGAAAATGATAGGAAGTAATATTACTAGACGCACTAATTTTGTTCTGCGGAATCCGTTTAGCAGCCTTGGATTGTTTTCCGTAACAACTACTTGTGGTACTATAAGAAGGTCCAAACCTAAGATTGGGCGTAACGATATTTGCCCAAAACATCATGTAAAGTACAAGAAGTGCTGTGGAGGAAACAAGAAATGAAAAAGTTATTTAGAAAAATCTTGTATTGGATTTGTTTTCCTCTTGTATTCGGATTATTCTACCTTTCTATGCAGATAGGGAGGAAGAACCTGAAAATGGTGATGACCGGGGACCTGAATAGGTCCTCTTTTCTTTTTTTAATATTTATGGTATAAAGGTTATATTATGAAAAATAAGCTGTATTTTTCTTTTATTTTTATCATTCTGCTGGCATTTATTGCTGGTAATTTAGCTTATCCTACATATATTAAGAAAGTCTTTCCTAGCTTTCCTGATTTTCCCTTTAAGCTTGGTCTTGATTTGCAAGGAGGCACCCATTTAGTTTACGAGGCAGATTTGTCTAATATAGAAAGAGATAATTATTCTTCTGCAATGCAGGGATTAAGAGATATTATTGAAAGAAGGATTAATATATTTGGAGTATCTGAACCAGTTGTCCAGACTCAAGATACCGGCGGTTCTCATAGGCTGGTTGTAGAGTTAGCTGGTGTACAAGACCCGGCAGAAGCAATTAAGATGATAGGCCAGACTCCGTTTTTAGAGTTTAGAACTCAAAGATCAGAACAGGAGGTTCAGGCCATATTAGATAAAAGACAAGAGCTGGAAGGGAAGACAGAAGAGGAGATAATGCAGGTAGAAAACTGGGAAATAGCTTTTGAAGATCCTTACGAGCCGACAGAGCTTACTGGAAAATATTTAGATAAAGCAGAAATATCTTTTGATCCTAACACTTCAGATCCTGTAATACTGCTTCAGTTTGATAATGAAGGCTCTAAGCTTTTCGAAAGAATTACAGAAGAGAACGTGGGTAAAATACTGGCTATTTATATAGACGGAGTAGCAATATCTACACCTGTTGTTCAAGAAAAGATTCCAGGAGGAGAGGCTAGAATATCAGGAGAGTTTACAGTAGAAGAGGCAAAAGAACTGGCTAGAAACCTTAATGCAGGAGCTTTGCCAGTTCCTATTACCTTGATCTCCCAGCAGTCAGTAGGCCCTACTTTGGGAGCTGTTTCTTTGTCTCAGAGCTTGAAAGCAGGCCTAATTGGATTCTTGTTAGTCATCCTGTTTTTAATAATATTCTATAGATTCCCGGGATTGCTAGCTTCGTTGTCTTTGGCAGTATATATTGCAATAATTCTGAGCTTGTTCAAGCTTATCCCAGTAACCTTAACTTTAGCTGGAATAGGAGGGTTTGTATTATCTATTGGCATGGCAGTTGATGCAAACATCCTTATATTCTCCCGCATGAGAGAAGAATTAGGAGAAGAAAAAAGCTTTTCTGTGTCAGTAACAGAAGGGTTTAAAAGAAGCTGGCCCTCTATTAGAGACGGTAATATAACTACTTTAATAGTAGCCTTAATCCTATTCTTTTTGGGAACCAGCTTTATTAAGGGTTTCGCTTTAACTTTAAGCATTGGTATATTAATGAGTATGTTTTCTGCAATATTCATAACTAGAACAC
>CAZNBW010000058.1:0-2060 GCA_964571585.1 uncultured Candidatus Saccharibacteria bacterium
TAATATAGTACAAGCTTTTTTGTATCTTTAATGCTCCGAGATAATATCAAGGAGCTTTTTTCTTTGGATAAGAGTTATCCACAGATTTTAAGGGCTTGACCCTCTTTTTTAGTGGGGTAAAATGAAATAATTTGATCAATTAATTTTACACTCAAAAATACTCCGAGCAAAAAACGCAGTATTTTTTTTCTTCCAAATTATGGATAACAAGACTAAGAAAATAAAGAAAAGGACAGGAGAGATTGTAGACTTTGACCAGAAGAAGATTACAGACGCTGTTTTTAAAGCGATTACAGCAACTGGCCAGGGCGATGGGATAAAGTCCAAGAAGGTTTCAGAAAAGGTTGTAAGGATTTTGAACAGGCGCTTTAGAAAAGCAGAGATTCCTACCGTTGAGCAAGTCCAGGACATAGTTGAAGAAGTTCTTATCTTGGAAGATTTAATTGATACTGCAAAGGCATATATTCTTTATAGGGAGCAAAGGAGAAGGATAAGAGAAGCAACTACTGCTACTGATGAGTCATCAAATAGAGTTGACAAATATCTCCAAGAACTTGATTGGCAGGTTTATGAAAATGCTAACATGACATTCTCCCTACAAGGGTTAAATCAATACGCAATTGCTGATATTTCAAAAAAGTACTGGCTTAACAAGATTTATCCTAAAGAAATAAGAGACGCAGCCTTTGAAGAAGATATGCATATCCATGATTTGGAGAGTATCAGCACTTACTGCTGCGGTTGGGATCTTTATGATTTGCTGAAAAGAGGTTTTGGTGGAGTGCCAGGAAAGCTGGAATGCAGGGCTCCGAAACATTTAAGAACAGCTTTAGGCCAGTTAGTAAATTTCTTCTATACGCTTCAAGGTGAATCGGCAGGCGCGCAAGCTGTTTCTAACTTTGATACTTTAATAGCTCCGTTTATTCGTTATGACGGCTTAAGTTATCCTCAAGTAAAACAGGCGATGCAGGAGTTTTTGTATAACTGCATGGTGCCGACCAGAGTTGGCTTCCAGACTCCCTTTCTTAATATTTCTTTGGATATTAACCCTCCTTCTTTTTTAGCTAAACAGCCAGTGATTATAGGGGGTAAGCCCCAGAAAGAAATCTACGGAGAGTTTCAAGAAGAAATGAACATGCTCTTAAGGGCTTTTTATGAGGGCATAATGGAAGGAGATGCAAAAGGAAGGCCTTTTACTTTTCCTATTCCAACAGTTTCCATCGGCAAAGACTTTGACTGGGACAACCCTGCCCTAGACGCCTTGTGGGAAGCAACTGCCAAATACGGAGTCAATTATTTTTCCAACTTTATCCATTCGGATATGAAGCCAGAAGATTTCAGGAGCATGTGCTGCAGACTGCGTCTTGATAATAAAGAACTATATATGAGAGGGGGCGGTTTGTTCGGCTCGCAGCCTCTTACCGGATCAATCGGGGTGGTTACCGTTAACCTTCCCAGGATTGGTTATTTATCTAAAACTAAGAAGGATTTTTTTGACAGGCTAGCTCATTTAATGGATTTGGCAAAAGAAAGTTTGGAGATAAAAAGAAAAGCTTTGGATAATTTTGCAGAAAAAGGTCTTTATCCTTACTCAAAGCATTATCTGGATTCGGTTAAGAAAATAAGGGGTTCTTATTTTGGCAATCACTTTTCAACTATTGGATTAATCGGCATGAACGAATCTTTGTTGAATTTTATCGGAGAAGATGTTGGCTCTAAAAGGGGAAGAAGGTTTGCAACAGAAATACTTGATTTTATGAGAGAAAAACTGATTAAATACCAAAAAGAAACAGGATATTTATATAACCTAGAGGCTACTCCAGGAGAAGGGACAAGTTATAGGCAGGCAAAAACAGACAAGGAAAAATATCCAGATATTATTACTGCGGGGACAAAAGAAGCTCCCTATTACACGAATTCTTCTCAACTGCCAGTTAATTATACAGATGATGTTTTTGATGCTTTAAAACTGCAGAATGATTTACAATGTAAATATACAGGAGGTACTGTTTTTCATATATTCTTGGGAGAGAAAATTAATGATCCTAATGCCGCCAAAA
>CAZNBW010000059.1:0-2058 GCA_964571585.1 uncultured Candidatus Saccharibacteria bacterium
GTATTTGGATAGGATTAACTTGGTTCTCTGGAGTAACTGCTTCAAAACCAGTATCGCCTGTGTCGCCTTCTGCTGGTGGATTAACTGGCTCTGTCATTCCGGGCATGTCAATGGGTACATTAGTCTGACTTGCTTGTGCAGGTGCGGTAGTTCCAAATTGTAGATTAGGGTCAGCATTTGGTTTAGCAGAAAATCCTCCTTCCCATCCAATAAAATCTCCATTTTTATTATATTTAGCTGTTTGTGCTTGTCCTTGCAATAACTGCCATCCACTATTTTTAATATCGTCTAAAACTGCTTGTTGCTCACCTTGCATAGACAATACTCTGCCGTCAGGTGTTTGAGCCCAAGCAAAATATTTACCTTGTCCTTGAGGACTTTGTTGTTGTCCTCCAATAGAAGTTGCTTCTTCTGTTCCTAAAAATGTAGTAGCGTTATCATTTCCTGTTGGAATATCAGCAACAGAATGAGAAAATCCTTCCCCATAAAGATTATCTGGGTTTATTTTAGCACCAGTTGGATTTTGCCCATTACGAGCTTTATCCATTACTTCTTGAATAGAAGTTCCTGTTATTTCTGTATAAGGAGTATTTTCATCTCCTAAAAATACTGCTTTATATAATGTCATATATTATTTATTAAAATTTAATTTAGCGTTTTTAAGTGCATCTGCTCCCGTAAGATAGCCTTTAATCTTACCTTCTATAACAAAAATATATCCTGTTCTATATTTCATAAGAAACTTCTTAGCTATTCCTTTCTTTGAAGAGAATTCTTTTACTTCTTTAGAGTTCTTTGGTTTTATCTTAGGATTGTATGCTTTCATCTTCTTCTTTTAGTTCCTTAAAGTCTTTTTTTAGCGTAGGATTGTCAATAAAGAATTTATTAATGACTGGTTGCTGTTTTTCTCCCAAAAACTTTTCCCACTTTTCAAGGCATTTTTCGCATAAATCCATTCCGTTGATAGCGTAAACATTACCATTTTCTCCAGCATTTGCTCCACATTTATCACATTTTAAAATTGTGATTGTTTTTTGAATTTGCATATTTTAAAAAGTTACTTCTGTTAAATAAGGTGCTGGATGTCCTACCACAAAACTTCCTTCGATATAATAACCAACACTATCTCTTGTCATCATTTCCCACTTATATTCTACTATCCACCATTTATTGGCATATCTAAACACCCCTAATATTAAATCTCTTTTTTCATAGGTTGTGTCGCTAAACCAAGGATGAGGAGTTCCGATATAGTCAAAATCAGTGGTTGAACTTCCTGTTAATGTATATCTTCTTATTCTTTTGTTTGTACTTGCTGCCGCAGGAGCAAAAGTTAAATATAAATAAGTTCCGTCGCAACCCATTGTAGCCCAACTTAATCTTACATCATGATAAGCAGAGCCAAGACTAAACGAAGATTGATAAGTAATTGTAGTCCCTGAAACAGCAAATTTTCCTATAACTCTCTCACGGCCACTATATCCAAGAATATATAAATAAGTTCCGTCTGTTGCTATAGCATTGTTGTCATTTGGAAAAGCATAACCCCCCGGAACACTTGCAAATGTGCATTGAATTTCTCCACTTAAATCAGTAGCAAGGTATCTATAAATATATGGACCAGCATTATTTCCAACATAAACATAACTGCCTAATCTTACTACTCCGCCAATATCATAAGAAGTAATTGAAGTAGCTACTTTATTCTGAACTTTCCAATATCCGTCTTCAAATCCTAATTTCCACAGTCTATAAACAGTTCCTTCATAAGTTCCTTCTCCTGTCATATAAATATAATTGTCGTTAGCTTCATTAGAAGTGTTAAAGTTCATTGAAAATACAAGTGCATGAGAGTTGCCACCGCCACCTTGGTTTACAGTTAATTGAGTAAAAAATATTTTAGAATCTATTTGCTCTAATTCACTTATTGGATGATTAGCTGTAACATCTGCTAAATCTTCAGGCTTTGCATCTCCACCTAAACTTTCAAAAGGTATTTTTCCTTTATTCCCAGCAGGATATTTATAAAGAGCTGATACTTCTTTAGCTGTAATAATA
>CAZNBW010000060.1:0-1995 GCA_964571585.1 uncultured Candidatus Saccharibacteria bacterium
TCTGGGAGGAAGCCATATGTTTTGTACATCATCTAAGGGATTGGTTTCTGTTTCCAGGGCTGACCAGAAGATATCAGAAGAAGACATAGACAGGGTTTTGAGGGCAGCTCAAGCAATATCGCTTTCTTCAAACAAGGAAATTATAGAGGTCTTGCCAAAAGAGTTTATTGTTGACGGTGGAGCTTCGGTAAAAGAAGCTGTTGGCATGGAAGGGGTAAGGCTTGAAGCAGAAGCATTGGTGCTTTGCGGATTTTCTCCTTACTTAAAGAATTCGAGCACTGCTATCTCAAGTTCTGGTCTTGCGGTTAATGACCTAATTTTTTCTTCTTTGGCTTCAGCTAAAGCAGTTCTTACTTCAAGGGAGAAAGAATTAGGCGTTTGCGTACTGGACATTGGATCTGGAACGACTGACATGGCTGTTTTTGAAGAAGGTAGTTTAATGCATGCGGCAGTTTTCCCAGTAGGCTCTGGCCACATAACTAATGATATTGCTATTTGTCTTAAAACAAACATTGATACAGCAGAGAAAATAAAGCTTGAGTTTGGTTCTTGTATTTCTTCTTCGAAAAAAGGAAAAGAGAAAAAAATTAAAGTAGATTTTAAAGAAGAGCTTGGAGACGAAAACTCTCTGGAGTTTTCAAAAAAAGAGCTAAATAATATTATTGAGGCAAGGGTAGGAGAGATATTTGATTTAGCAAGCAAGGAGTTAAAGTCAATATCAAGACAAGGAATGCTTCCAGCGGGTATTGTTTTAACAGGAGGGGGAGCTAAGCTTCCCGGAATTAAAGATATGGCTAAAAAGAATCTTAAGCTTCCTTGTAGAATAGGAGTATCTAAAATATCATATAACTTTCAAGAAGATCCAAGCCTTTCTGTTTTGTGCGGTTTAGTGCTGGAAGGAATTGAGGCAGAAAAAGAACACGCAGTGCCGATTGGCAAAGGCATAATGGGCAAATTTAAGAGAATGTTCAGAGTAATCATCCCTTAGTATGGAATCTAACACCAGAATAAAAGTCTTTGGGGTTGGAGGATCAGGCGGAAATGCAGTTTCCAGAATGATGAGTTGCAATATTAGGGGGGTTGAGCTTATTGCTGTTAATGCAGACGCCCAGGATCTTCAAAAAGCCAAAGCTCATACAAAAGTAAGAATAGGAAGAGACTTAACTAAAGGACTGGGAACAGGGATGAATCCCGAAATAGGCAGATTGGCAGCTGAAGAGCAGAAAGAAGAAATAGAAAAAGCCCTTTTTGGAGTTGACATGGTTTTTATTACCTGTGGAATGGGAGGAGGATGTGGATCAGGAGCTTCTCCCGTTGTTGCAGAGCTTGCCAAAAAACAAGGAGCTTTAACCTTAGCTGTGGTTACTACTCCTTTTTCTTTTGAAGGGAGCCAAAGAAAAGAGATTGCCAGAGATAGTTTAAAGAAACTTAAATCAAGAGTTGATACTTTGATTACAATTTCCAATGACAAGCTTCTTTCTACCTTAGAGCCTAAAATAACGATAGACAGTGCTTTTTGGTTTTGTGACGAGATATTAAGGCAGGCAGTGCAGGGAATATCTGATTTGATTGTTCTGCCCGGGATTATTAATATTGATTTTGCAGACGTTAAGGCCATTATGAAGGATTCGGGGTCTGCGCTTTTTGGCATTGGCAAGGCAAAAGGGCCTGAGCGTGCAAGGCAGGCAGCAATTAAGGCATTGAGCTCGCCTTTGCTGGACATTTCTTCAAAAGGAGCTAAAGGAGTGCTTTTCAATATCTCTGGAGGTAGGGATATCAGCTTGACTGAGATAGATGAGGCAGCTAAAATCATTACTCAGGAGGTTTCTCCGGAAGCTAACATTGTTTTTGGCGCTATCCAAGATGAAAAACTTCCAAAAGGAGAGATAAAAGTGACAGTAATCGCTACGGGTTTTTAATCAATCAGTCCGAGTCCTGTCCGGGGAGCCAATCTGGACGAGCACCGCCTAAAGCGGTGTTTTTCCTTTTATCTAA
>CAZNBW010000061.1:0-734 GCA_964571585.1 uncultured Candidatus Saccharibacteria bacterium
TATCTCTCGCGGGACTTTATTTAGTCCCTTACGCAACGCACAGAAAAGCCGCCCGCCAGACTGTAGAGGTAGCGACCAACCCGTGACACAGTATAGTAGAGGTGCCGGTACCAGGCAGAAGAACTAGACACAGAAGACGACCAGAAGTTCGTGCCCGTGCCAAGGTTATAGAATAAACCATCCGTGTGCCGGTAGCCACTGGGTAAAGCATTAAATCCTGTTTCTCCAAAGTTGGCATGATTTCTTAATACTCCATCTGTCCATAAATCATATCTCCCAGCTAGTTTTGCTCCTGCGGGAGCACAGTCATATGCTCCGTTTCTAGAAGCGTCGCAGGTTCCCGTTGTTAAGTATTGGTCTAAGGTGTTTTGTTCTGCATCTGTTGGGAGGTGAAAACCTGTTGGGCAAGAGATATTTGCAGAGGGCCAGTTGTATAATGTTCCGTATGTTTGGTAGTTAGTTGTTGCTTTGGCTGCTACTGTGTCTGTTCCGTTATAACCATAGACATAATAATAAGGAGTTGTTGTGTCTCCTGTTGCTGGGCCTACAACAGAAGGTAAGTAAGCAAGGTTCTTTGCCATCCAGCATTGAGTTCCTATTTCTACCGTTGGATAAACCGTATCGTCTCTAGAATCGGTAATATCATCTCCGCAAACCCAGGGAGCAGTTGTAGAAAATAATGCTTCTATGCTTACTGGAGAGGCATACTTAGTTTCTGTTTCTTTGTATCTTTG
>CAZNBW010000061.1:834-1987 GCA_964571585.1 uncultured Candidatus Saccharibacteria bacterium
CACCAGTAAGAGTATCTAATGTAATAGATGTGTCTGTGTTACTTGCCATGGTTGGTGCAGATGGAGCTGATTGAGATTCTTTGTCTGTTGAAAAAGATGCTTCTATGCTTACTGGAGAGGCATACTTAGTTTCTGTTTCTTTGTATCTTTGAGCGAAGGAATATTCTGTTCCTGCTGATAAGTCAGAAAAGGTTGTTGAGTCTTGCCATGCTTCTTCTCCTCTTCTGTATTCTCCACCAGTAAGAGTATCTAATGTAATAGATGTGTCTGTGTTACTTGCCATGGTTGGAGCAGAAGGAGTGGGTTGAGCCTCTTTGTTTTTACTTCCTCCTCCTTTTCCAATAACTATATTCGTTTCTTTCTTATAGAATTTAGTTGCTTTTCCTTTTGTTTGTTTAAAAGAGTTAAAAACTACTACGAGGTCTTGTAATATCTCTTTTCTATTACTTCCGTTTCCTTCTCTAATTTTTTCACTTATCTTTTTTACCATTTTTACAAGAGTTGCTATTTCTTGACGAATATTGTCTTCAGTTTCTTCGGCAAGAACGGTTCCTGTTCCAAAAAAAATAAAAGAAAAAATTATTACTCCAACAATACCTTTTTTATATTGCTTCCACATTTTTAATTATTTTATTATTTAGCAGTTTGAATAAATATTATTTAATTTTAAAAAAATACTTCTCCATAATTTATAAAAAATAAGGGTGGACAGTCCTCACAATTTTCAATTTTATCACACAACAATATTCTAGGCAAATTCACAATAATAACGTTTATTCTTTTAAATAAATCACTAATGGGGCATATCAAGCAATTTAACTATCTGACCGAAATGGGTTCCCGATGAGCAATATATTTTCTGACTGAACGGGTTTTAATTTTCTTGCTAATTTCGGCCTTTGAACTTTGTTAGCTTTATATACATTTATCATCAATTCCATTATTTCATTTTTTAATTTCTCTCCTACGGTATATTTATAATCTTTGTTTAAATTACGAATTAATTTGAAGGAAAGAAGAAAAATATCATAACTTGATTTATATACAGGAAGACCAATGTATGAAGGCATTTTCAAAATTTTTTTGCTTTTAAGATAGTGGCGATTTCAATTTTACAAAATTGAAATCGTCAAAGTACAAAGTACAACCCGCG
>CAZNBW010000062.1:0-1818 GCA_964571585.1 uncultured Candidatus Saccharibacteria bacterium
CTGACATACTCCCACGGCTAAAGCACGTGGGGTTCTCTGCGAGCCTATGAAAAAAGAAATTTTTTCACAGGCTTGCAGGACAATTGAGAATGATACTTCCATCCTCGCGGTGGGGTCAGTCCACCAACTACGTCCAGCTTGTTGCCGAACGATGCTTTTTTTGTATATATATTAATACTACCAACCCCGTCCCTGTCGTAAACATAACCGCAGTTAGAACACTTGTATGTTCTTCCGTTTGGTTTATGCCTATGCTTGCACATTGGACAGTCTTGGCTTGTGTAGTTTTCAGGAGTCAATTCCGTTACTCCACCTACACTATCGAACTTATACTCTACATATTTTCTCAACTTCTGGTCTGGTGTCTGTTGAACTTGCTGGTTGTTAACCTTGCCCATATTGGTTCCGTCATGAGTTCCGGCACAGTCTCCAAAAACAATCTTACCAATACCACGGTCTATGGCATAATTAACTATTGTTCTGCTGGTTTTGTGGAGTATGTCTAGTTTTCTATTGTTGATTCTGGCAGTAGTCTTTCTTCTGGAACGCATAATGTTCTTGTATTTGCAACTGTTCTTATTTAGTCCTGCAACACTGGCTCTAGATCTGGCGGAACACTTGTTTTGCAACCGTATCAAGGATTTGATTTGCTTACCAGAATAGGTTACGCATTCCTGTCCATCAAAAGTTGCTGCTATGCGTTTACTACCCAAGTCAACGGCAAGTATTTTGCTTGAGTCTATCTTTGCTTTCTCGACTTCTTTCCAGACTACACAGTTCATCTTCCATCCAGTAGTTAGGTTGTAATTAATAAGAACCCAAACTGGCTTTGACAAACTCCATCTGAACTTGATTGGCTTGTTGGGCTTCCGCAGGGACAGCAACAGATACCCGTCCTTAACTCTAATGGCTGACTTCTTAAAAGTTATAGCATGGATTGTTCTAGCTTTATGGGGCGGTTTGGGTTGGCTCTTGAATTTAGTTGGGGACTTCCGGTATGTTTTTAGTGCTTTGAAATGGCTAGTTAAGTCTCTAAAGAAATCTTGATAAGCAGCTTGAGCAGATTGACTTTGCAAGTATTTAGTGGATTTAGACTGGATGGACAATGCCTTCTGTGCTTGTTTGGGTTTTGTTCCTCTCTGGTTTAGGGCGATGGCGTCGTTATAGAGAGATGCACTTTCCTTGGATGCTTCCCAGATAGCATCCTGGTGTCCAATATTAAGACTGTAGGTTGTAAACATTACTTTCCCTTCTGGTCTTCAATATATTGTTTTACAACTTCCAGAGATACTGTCCCTACCGAACTTATAAATTTAGATCTGGACCACATAGTTGGCAACCTACTCACTAGTTCTGGAAACTCTTTCCGCAATGTTCTCGAAGTGTAGCCTTTGATGTGATTGACTGTTTGATAAATTCCATTCTGCGGGCTAACGTCTATCAACAAGTGAACGTGGTCTGGCATCACCTTCATTTCTATAATTTCGTAGTTTAGCTCCTGTTGTTTTTCCAGCACCAGTTCTTTCATCCTATCTCCAACCTTGTCTAGCAACACAGCTCTTCTGTATTTAGGGCAAAAAATAACGTGGTACTGGCAACTGTAAATTGCAGTGTTGCATCTCTTATACTTTTTAATTGTGTTTTCTATATTCATAATAATTATTTTTTTTGTTAATTATTCATATCTTAATTATACTATAAAAATAAAAAAATACCTTTTTTTATTTTTAATAATTTTATTGTATAATATTAAGGAGGTTTGGTTTCAATTCATCCAACGGCTAAAGCACGTTGGCTTTCTTGAAACAGGAATTGTAA
>CAZNBW010000063.1:0-1764 GCA_964571585.1 uncultured Candidatus Saccharibacteria bacterium
TGGTTAGAGCACGTCATTGGTAATGACGAGGTCCGCGGTTCAATCCCGCGCATCGGCTCATAATAAATTAAAACGTAATTTTATGGCTAAAAAGAAAAAACCGTTTAAAAAACTTCAGTGCAAAGAATGCAAAGAGATAAATTACTTTACTCCAAAGCCCAAGGCAATGGAGTCAGAGGGCATAAAGCTTGAATTAAAAAAGTTCTGCAAACGCTGTAGAAAACATACAATTCATAAGGAGGGGAAGAAATGATATGTAATTTGACAGGGACTTTTGTAGTTATATAATGAAAGAGTATGAGAATACTAAAATGTGATTTTTGCAAGAAGGTTATCAAGGATAAACCTATTACAGCAGGTCTTGGGTTTTTGAATAATGTAGAGTTATGTGAGAAATGCGGTAAGCCAGTTTTGAATTTTTTGAAAAAGAACAAAGTAGTAAAAATTGAAAAGAATAAAAAATCATTTAATAAATAAAATATGTTAGAAAATGAAGATGTCCAAAAAATTATTGATGCCCAGAAAGATGTTTTTCCCACAAAAGAAGATTTTGAAACTTTTAAGGATGAAATGAAAGGAGATTTTTCTAATCTTCAAACTTCGGTTGATGGTTATGTTAAGAAAGTAAATGATTATTCCGATGACGAAACGTTACTTGGTCATAAAGTAAATCGTCACGAAAACTGGCTTTTACAGATAGCTGAGAAGCTTGGTCTAAAGTTAGAGCATTAAGAATAATTCATATAGAGGAATAGAAAGCTTGGGTAATGGCCCGGGTTTTTGCTTGAAAAAAGGGAAATATTATGATATATTTATATTAAATTAGGGGGCTTGGTTCAGTGGTAGAATTGCTGTCTCCAAAACAGCAGACGGGAGTTCGATTCTCTCAGCCCCTGCTTTTATTCTCCAATTTTTTGAGTTAAAATAGAATAATGGCGTTGTTAACAGTTAGAAAATTTAAAGACAAGATTCTTAAGAAAAGAGCCAAGAAAGTAAGAAAGATAAATGAGGAAACTATAAAACTTACCTATGACATGGCAGAAACAATGAAGTTGGGCCAGGGAATAGGGTTGGCAGCTAATCAAGTAGGCGTCTTAAAAAGAATCATTATTGTAGAAGCTGATTTTAAAAGTCAGCAGGTTTTGGCTTTGATAAACCCTAAGGTTGTTAAAAAGAGCAGAGAAAAAACAATAGATAAAGAAGGATGTTTAAGCTTTCCTGGGATTTATCTGGACATTAAAAGAAGCAATGCAGTAAAAGTTAAGGCAAAGAATATTAAAGGAGAGAAGGTCGTAGTAGAGGCAGAAGGCATTTTGGCCAGGGTTTTACAGCACGAGATAGATCATTTAAACGGTGTTCTTTTTTATCAGAGGTTAAGTCCTATTAAGAGAATTACCTTTAAGATGAAGTATAAGCTATGAGCTTAGTTGACTCTTTGATAAAAGACAAATGGCTTAAAACCCCTATAATTATCCAAGCTTTTAAACAGGTTAACAGGGAAGATTTCATGCCAGAAGATATTAAGCAGCTTTCCGAAGTAAATGAAGCTATGCCAATAGGATCGGGCCAGACGATTTCCCAGCCCTTAACAGTAGCTTTTATGCTGGAAGAGTTGCAGCCTAAAAAAGGAGATAATATCTTAGATATAGGTTCTGGCTCTGGCTGGACCACTGCTCTTTTATCTTATATTGTAGGCAAAAAAGGCAGGGTTACTGCAATAGAAGTAATACCTGAGTTAAAAGAGTTTGGAGAAAGAAATGCTGC
>CAZNBW010000064.1:0-1762 GCA_964571585.1 uncultured Candidatus Saccharibacteria bacterium
TTATAAATTATTAAACCCCATATTTTTGCTAAAGGCGGTGATAGAAACATTCACAACATTCCTGAATCTGAAAGATATGTTTGTGACAGGTTAGGCATAAAAGTTGTTTCGCTGGTTGGCGGAGAAAAGATTCAATCCAGTAGCCAATTGATTCAAAACATAATAGACAGAGTAAAAAATGGCAAAACGTAAAACAAAATATAATTGGGAAGATTTAAAACAAGAGTTTTTCAATTCAGAGATATTAGAGGCGAAGGCATTTATCAGGCAACGATTAGGCATTGAAACTAATGATAGTGGGAACATAGCAAGAAAGGTTACGGGCTGGGCTAATGCTAAAAAGGAGTGGACTAAAAATAAAAATGCAGAAATACAAAGGCAATTAAAAAAGGAATTGATGGAGAAGTTGAAGATACCTGTTGAAGAATCTCTTGGCATTAAGAGTATGATTTCGCAGGGAGATGCTCGGTATTTAACTATTCTTTTAAGAATTGGTGATGAAAGGAATCCACCAAGTGAAGGGGATTTGCTTTTCTTTAAAGCATATCCTGACAAGTTAAGTGATGTTTGGAAAAGGGTTCAGATAGAATTAGGATTGCCTGTAAATGTTTCTGAGCTTCAGGGTAGCAAAGAGAAACCATTATATTTTAAAGACCTTGTAGAAAAAGCGGAAAAGATTTTAGGAAAAGATGCTCTCAAATAATGACCAAATTAACATAGTCAACGCTGTTAGAAAAGACCCAATCTGGGGGATTGAGGAACTTTTTCAATGCGATTATGGCCTATGGGAAAAGCAAAAGGAAATTGTCCGTTCCGTTTTGGTAGATAGGAACAGAATAACAGCGGTAAGGAGTTGCCACGACTCGGGGAAGAGTTTTATCGCTGCTCGGATAGCGTTGATTTATTTGGCTGTCAATAAAAATAGCTTGGTAATTACAACAGCTCCCAGCTGGACACAGGTTAAGGAAATTCTATGGCGTGAACTCAGGTCTGCCTATGCGAAGATGGAAACGAAATATCTTACTATGGGTGTAGGTGCGAAACTTCTGACAACCAGTTTAGAATTTAATCCGACTTGGTATGCTATGGGAATTGCTACTAAGAAGGAAAGTGAGGTTACGGAAGTTGCTGAAAGAATGCTTGGCTTCCACTCTGTCACAGGTAAGATATTAGTGATTGTTGATGAGGGTTCGGGTGTAGCAGAGCCGATTTGGGGGTCTGTAGACGGGCTTCTAACCTCTGATAAGGCACAGATGTTAGCTATTGGTAACCCTTATAGAAAGGTTGGTTCTTTTGCTAAATTGTTTGTTACGCCAGATGTTAAAAAGATTCACGTTCAGGATACAGACATTCCGAATATCAAACAGAATCGGATAATAGTGCCAGGGTTGATGTCGCCTAAATACCCAAAGGAAATGGCTGATAAGTATGGGCTTGAAAGCAATCTTTACGCAATCAAGGTTAAGGGCAACTTTCCTAAATCTGAAACTGATACTTTAATTTCTTTGGATTATATTGAGGATGCGTTTATAAGAGAATTAAGGCCTGTTGGAGAGAAGTTGTTAGGGGTTGATGTGGCTCGGTTTGGAAATGACTTTACTGCGTTTGTAGTAAGACAGGGCAAAAAGGTTTTAAGAAAAGAGAAATACATCAAAGAAGATACAATGCAAACAGCAGGTAGGGTTTTACGAATGATAGAGGAAGAAAGGATTAAGCCAGAGAATGTTTTTATTGATGTTATAGGAATTGGGGCTGGAGTTGT
>CAZNBW010000065.1:0-1646 GCA_964571585.1 uncultured Candidatus Saccharibacteria bacterium
TTTTAACAAAAAGAAAAAGATCATTTGATAATAGCCAACGTATTGCTAAAATAGTTTCAGTAGAATAAAAAATATAAATAGAAAGTAAGAGTGATTGAGGCTAAGCCTTTGTCACTTTTTTATTGCAGCTTTAATGAACTCTCGAAATAAAGGATGGGGCTTGGTGGGACGTGATTTATATTCTGGATGGAATTGGGTAGCTAAAAAGAAGGGATGGTCAGGCAGCTCAATTATTTCCACTAAATCTCTCTCGGGATTTATACCAGCCATAATCATACCTTTGTCTTCCAATTTTTCTCTGAAGTCATTGTTCAATTCATACCTATGACGGTGTCTTTCAGAAACAGTTGAAGTTTTATAGGCCTTGAAACTCTTGGTATTTGGCTTTATCTTGCATTTGTACTCTCCCAGCCTCATAGTAGCGCCATACTTTTTCTCTTTTAAAAGAACCTTTTGGTCTGGCATAGTATCAATAACCAGTTTTGCACCAGGCTTGGCAAACTCAGCTGAATGAGCTTTTTTAATATTGCAAACATTTCTGGCAAACTCTACGACAGCAAGTTGCATGCCCAAGCATAAACCAAGGTATGGGATTTTGTTTTTCCTGCAAAATTCAATGGCTCGAATCTTACCTTCGGTCCCCCGAGAACCGAAACCGCCCGGCACAATCAGGCCATCATATTTTTTCAATTCTTTTAATAGGCGAGGATTCTTCTCATATGCTTCAGCTGACAGCCAAAATATCTCTGGTTTTCTTTTATGAAACCAGCTAGCATGCTTAATAGCTTCAATAATAGAGATATAAGAATCCATTAAAGTAAACTTGCCGCTTTCAAAATATTTGCCAACCATGGCAATCTTCACTGGTCTTTTAGCGGTCTTAGCTATATTTACCATCTTTTTCCAACTTCTAAGATTCCTACCTTTTTTTGATTTAAACCCGAATTTCTGCAATATCCTCTCTCCCATCCTATCTTTTTCAAAATTAAGCGGTACTTCATAAATAATCTTAATATCAGGAGCTGAAATAACATCTTCTTTGCTCACATTACAGAAAGTAGAGATTTTTCTTTTCCTTGGTTTGTCCAAAGGGAAAAGAGACCTGGCAATAATGATGTCTGGTTGAATGCCAGCCATGTTCAGCCATTTGACTGCCTGCTGAGTCGGTTTTGTCTTCATCTCCCCGATAATTTGAGGCACAGGCAGATAGGTGATTAAAATAAAAAGAACATCCTCAGGATTGTTTAACCTCATCATTCTTGAGGCTTCTAAAAAAAGCGAGTTCTGATACTCGCCCACTGTGCCACCGATCTCTATTAAAGCAAAGTCTGCCTTGGTTTTTCTAGTTGCTTTTTTTATCCGAGCAATAACCTCATTAGGAATATCCGGCACTACTTCAACGCATTTTCCACCGTATTCCAAATTCCTTTCCCGGTTGATGACTGATTGATAGACTCTGCCAGTTGTAATGTAGTTTAAGGTGCTTAGGTCTTCATCAATAAATCTCTCATAGTTGCCCAGGTCCTGGTCGCACTCCGTACCATCAGCTGTCACGAAAATCTCTCCGTGCTCAATCGGATTCATGGTTCCCGCATCAACATTAACGTATGGATCTATTTTGATGGCGGTTACCTTAAACCCTTTGC
>CAZNBW010000066.1:0-1627 GCA_964571585.1 uncultured Candidatus Saccharibacteria bacterium
AATAATGCATAAAGGCTTTTTTAACTGCTTCAGAATAGTCTTTGTCCATTGTGAATCTGGTTCTAGACCAATCGCAAGAACAGCCAATTTTTTTAAATTGGTTTAATATAATATTTCCATATTGCTCTTTCCATTTCCAAACCTCTTGAATAAATTCTTCTTTTCCTAGGTCAAACCTTGTTTTGCCTTGTTTTTTTAGTTTTTTCTCAACTTTATTCTGGGTAGCTATTCCAGCATGGTCTGTTCCTGGAAGCCAAAGAGTCTTATACCCCTGCATTCTTTTCTGCCTGATTAAAATATCTTGTATAACAGCGTTTAAGGCATGGCCCATATGGAGTTCTCCGGTAACATTTGGAGGGGGAATGACAATAGAATAGGACTTTTTTCCTTTTAGATTATCTGGATTAAAAAAACCACTTTTCTCCCAAAGTTTATATATCTTATCTTCTGTTTTTTTAGAATCGTAGGTTTTTTCCATAATAAGTTATTTTATCATAATCTATGCTATTCTCAAATTAGCTTTAGCCTTTATTTTTTCATAATCCTTGGTTTTTTTGCTCTTGTTATAATATCCAGCTACTGCTGCCATAACAGCATTGTCTGTTGATAATTCTTTATCTGGGAAAATAACATTATTAAATGTTTTTTTAAATTGTCTCCTTAATTCTTTATTAGCTGACACTCCGCCACCGACAATTATTGTTTTAACATTATAATCTAAAGCAGCTAATTTGGTTTTCTTTGCTAAAACATCAATTACTGCCTGCTGGATTTCAGATGCCATTTCCTGGATGTATTTTTTGGACTTTTGAGTTTTTCTAGATTGATTTCTGAAGTTATACAATACGGCAGTTTTTAATCCGGAAAAGCTAAAATCATAATCTTTGCTATACATCATTGGCCTCGGCAGTTTCTGTGTGAAACCTGGTTTCACACAAGCTTGTTTGGCAATAGCAGGCCCTCCAGGATAGTCTAGTCCTAAGATCCTGGCTGTTTTGTCAAAACATTCTCCAGCTGCATCATCTCTTGTTTCTCCCAGTATCTTGTATTTGCCAATATCTTTTACCAGTATTAACTGGGTATGTCCTCCAGAAACAACTAAAGCTAAAGCAGGGAGCTTTGGCCTCTTTTTAATAAAGTTAACTAATATATGGGCCTCTACATGGTTTACTGGAATAATAGGTATATCTAGTTTTTTAGCTAGATCTCTGGCAAAATTAATTCCTGTCCATAAACAAGGTTCCAAACCCGGCCCTACAGTAACTGCTACAAAATCTGTAGATTTCTGTTTCTTGTGTGCTTTTTTGAATACAACAGGCAGATTCTTAATATGTTCTCTTTTAGCTAGAGAAGGATAAACACCCCCCCATTTCTTATGGATTTCTATTTGAGAAGATACAACGCTAGATAAAACCTTGAACTTCTTGTTTTTTACTTGTACTAAGGCGATAGCTGTATCATCACAAGATGTTTCAATAGCTAATATATTCATTTTATTATCTTATCTGAAATACTTGATTTTTTCAATTTATTTGCTATAATTATCTATAAATTGGTCCCATCGTCTAGTGGTTAGGACACCTGATTTTCAATCAGGCAACCGGGGTTCGACTCCCCGTGGGACCGC
>CAZNBW010000067.1:0-1608 GCA_964571585.1 uncultured Candidatus Saccharibacteria bacterium
ATTATTTTTACCGTTTTTAAAAGAAGCCAAGAGAGTTTTAATACAAAACGGAATTGTTCTTGCAAAAATAGCTGATTTAATCTAACCGTCCAAGAAATCCCAGACATCTTTAGTGTCTGGGATGAATTGGACTATTAAAATATATTTAGAAAAAAGAAGGTATAATACTAAAAATAAAGAATAAGTAGTTATGGAAACAATTCTAAGAGCATATAAGTACAGACTGTATCCTAACAAGCAGCAGGAAGTGTTGCTACTAAAACACTTCGGCTGTGCTAGGTGGATTTACAACTATGCTCTTGACAAAAAAGTTAAGGCTTACAAGCAGGATAAGAAGAACTTGTCTAGGTTTCAAATACAGAAAGACTTGCCAGTGTTGAAGAAAAACAAAGACACTGCTTGGCTCAAAGAAGTGAACAGTCAATCTCTACAAGCAACATTAGAACATCTGGATAATGCCTATCGTAAGTTCTTCAAGGAGAAAACTGGCTTTCCAAGGTTCAAATCTAAACACGACAGTCGGCAATCCTTCCACGTCCCCCAAAATACTGTTGTTGATTGGGAGACTTCTAGAGTCAGCATTCCTAAGCTTGACAACCTCAAAATAGTAGTTGACCGTAAGGCTGTCGGAGCAATCAGGTCTTCTACTATATCCAAGACGCCAACAGGAAAATACTTCATTTCCGTACTGGTAGATTCTGGAGTTAAGGAACCAAAAAAATCAAAAGTCAAGTTGGCAACTTCTGTCGGAATAGACTTGGGAATCAAGGATTTTGTGGTGTTGTCCAATGGGGAAAAGGTTGAGAATCCCAAGCACTTGAAAAAACACCTTCGTAGGTTAAAGATGTTGCAGAAAAGAGCCAGTAAGAAAACTAAAGGCTCTAGCAATAGGAAGAAAGCAAATAGGAGAGTGGCATTGCAGTATGAGAAAGTAGTAAACGCAAGAAAAGACTTCTTGCACAAGTTGTCAACCAAGCTAGTCCGTGAGAACCAAACGGTGTGCTTGGAAGACTTAAACACAAGGGGAATGATGAAGAATCATTGCTTGGCACAGGCTATTGGAGATGCTGGCTGGAGTTCCTTCAACAATATGCTCCAATACAAATGTAGGTGGTATGGCAGTAATATGATTACCATCGGCAGGTTTGAGCCAAGCAGTAAGATGTGCAGTAAGTGCGGAACAACCAACGATGCTCTGACATTGAAGGACAGAAGTTGGACTTGTGTTTGTGGAGCGGTTCACGATAGGGATTGCAATGCGGCAATCAACATTCGTGACTTTGCATTGAATAAATACATAGGGACGGAATGTTCCGATTATAAGCCTGTGGAGAAACTGGCATTGGCTGGTTCTGCGAATCAGGAAACCCAACCATCTTTAGTGGTTGGGTAGTTCATGAATTTCCCACAATACTTTTGCTAAATCTTCTCTAGAAAACGAATAAGCATCGGCCCATTCTTTAAAGTTCTTTATAGTTATTTCATTCCATACTTCTATATCATTTAATTCTTTAATAATGTCTTGTTTTAATGAAATAGAATCAGTTTGAGCTTGTTTAGTCCAACCTGCTTTTTGACCAATAAGTTTCCATTGTGCTTTTGATAATT
>CAZNBW010000068.1:0-1604 GCA_964571585.1 uncultured Candidatus Saccharibacteria bacterium
TTATATCCTTTATTAGGATATTATTATAATCCAGTAGATATTAAAGGATTAGAACCTGAGCGAGAAAAATTAAGGGCACAAGAAGTTGCAATGTTCTATAAGATGGGACTTATTGGTAGAAGAAAAGCATTAGTAGAACTTGGAGATAAAGATCCAGATCAAACTATTAAAGAACAAGACGAAGAACAGAAAGAAGCTTTATTAATGGAGAAAGAAAAGGCTGAATATATAGAAAGGCAAAAGGTTACTCAACCAGAGCAAACTACTCCTACTCCAGAAGGAGCTCCTAATCCTGAGGCTGGTCAACCAACACCAATTGAAGGATCGGAAGAAAATTCTCCAGAGCAACCAGTTCAAGCAGAAGCTCCAGTAGAAGAATCTCCTAATAAAAAACCAGAAGAAAGAACTTATCCAAAGTTTATAGATTACATGGGTAATATTTTAATACCTGGATTAAGATTAAAATTAAATAATCTTAAATTCAAAGACGAAGTTAGAATAGTAAAACCTGGACCAGATACAGTAGTAGCTAAGAGTGTAACAATCTTAGCCCCTAATCAAGAAGACAGAATTGAAATTGTAACTGCGATTCCAGAAGCTGCTGGTAAAATTATTTTTATAAGAGGATCTTCTTCTAATTCTAAAAAAAAAGATTTAACTGAAGATTCAAAACCAAATGAAGATTTAGTTCCTGCTAATGTTTTATTTGGACAAATTAAAAAAGGCATTATTAAAAGTTCAACAATTAAATCTGATAATTTAAATCAATTTAAAGATATGCCTGGAATGTATATAGTAGAACCACATGCAGAAATGATATGGACAAGACAGAAAAAATTAATTCTTAAAGGACGACCTTATCCTAATTTTGTAGATAGAGATGTATTATTAATTGGTGATAAAGCATATGGAGTTATTCGTTTAATTTATGGGGGTAAAATTTCAGATAAAGATATAACGCGATTTGAAAAGTTACATAGAGTTACAGATAAAGAAAGAAGAAAGTGGTGGGGTAGAAAACCATTATATGCTTATGCTTTTCAAATAAAAAGGTTTGATAAACCAGTTGCTTATGAAAAACCTAAAGGTCTTCAAACTTATTTAAAAAATGTAAGACTTATTCTTCCTGAAGAAGAAACTAAAAATGTTAAACAAGCTGTTCCAGTTACTGGTGGTTTGAAAGTTAAACCAATTATTCCTGGGCGTCCATTCCCAGTGGCAAAACCAGAGAAGAAAGCATTAAAAACTTCAGAAGTTTATTCAGTTGCACGCTTAAAAAATTTAATGCCAGAGGGAAAGAAGTGGGATGTCAGCGAAAAATTGGATGGGATCAGGTGTATCTCAGGATATACAAGAGTTTTAACAAGTAACGGATTTCAGTTAGCTAGAAACCTTAAAAAGGGTAATTTAGTAATGACTCATAAAAATAGATTTAAACCTATTCTTAATATAATAAGAAGAAAGGTAACTAAAGATGATAGAATTTTTGAGATTACAACTACAAGAGGACTCCCTTTTAAAATTACTGATAGGCATCCTATATTATTAGATAATAAAAAATGGGTAAATTCTGAATTATTAAAAAAAGGAGATAATGTTTCTTC
>CAZNBW010000069.1:0-1556 GCA_964571585.1 uncultured Candidatus Saccharibacteria bacterium
ACCGAAATGTTAAAGGCTGCATTTGAGTCCGCATGGTCAACGTGTCCACAACTGGAACACGTAAACGTCTTGCCATTGCGTTTGCCTATAAGCCCGCACCTACTGCATGTCTTGCTAGTATATGGGGCAGCGATATAGACAACTGGTATCCCAAGTAGTCTGGATTTATATTCTATCATATCCTGTAGTTGATAGAAGCTCCAGCTATTCAAGGAATATTTGAATGACTTACGTACCTTTGTTGTTTTTCTAATCTGTTTTAACTCTTCCATCTTTATTCCGACATTGTTCTGCTTGGCTATCTGCACTATTCTACGGCTAATCTTGTGGTTGATATCCTTAACCACATTGGATTCCTTTCTTTTAATTTGTTTAAGTTCCTGCTTTCTACCTTGAGCTTGCAGCTTCTTGCGCATTCTGGAAAACTTAGTATGGGTGTGTTGGCAGGACTTGCCAAACTTCCAAACTTTTCCTGTCTTCACTATGGCGGCAACACAGCAATGCCCTGTGGTGTTTCTATCTACTCCAAGATAGTCCGTTACTTCTTGCTGTTTATCTTCCGATACTGTTACCGAAACATAAACATACTCTCTATCAACTTCCACTTGGTTAACCTTGACAAAATTGTTAGGGAATTGGTAGTTCAACTTTAATTTAAGCGACGGGATTTCAATCATTCTTTTTTCCTTGTCCGTCTTGACGAAGTATCCGTTGATTGTTAGTTTAACGGACTTCACTTCTTTAGCCTTGTAGTTGCTCCCGTACTTTCTCAATATCTGATTGGCTATGCAGGCTTTTAAACCAATGTGCTTGACCGCTTTAGTTGTTCGGCAGTTCTTATTCTTGATAGAATACTTAGCTACCAATAGAGCCTTGTACAACTCTTCCGAAAAATCTTTGCCGTGCTTAATTTTGTAGGTTAGGATGCTCATTAGTTTTTACTCTGCTGGTCTATATATTTTTTTATTGTTTCAGAAGACACAATTCCCGCAGTGCTTGCAAAATAGCTTCTGTTCCACAAACAAGGTAGCTTTTTTAACTCTGCATACTTAGTTCTAATGTTAAAAGATACAAATCCCTTACAGTTTTTAACAATGGTTTCAGCAGAGGTTGTAGGGAAGGCTTGGGCAAATAGATGAATGTGGTCTGGCTGAATAGAGAGAGCAATTATTTTCCAACCCATGCTGTTACATTTTTCCTTTATTAGCCTATTGCAATCGGTAGCAACTGCATTCACTAAAACCTTCTTTCTTCTTTTTGGGGTCCACACAAGATGGTAGCAGATATAGTGGATTCTATGCTCGTCTCTCTCGTAGTTTATATTATTATTCATATCTATATTATACAACAAAATTAACAATACACCTTTATTAAAATAATTATTTTATTAAAGGTGTATATTATGGCGTTTTTAACTACTGGGGTTAAAACCCCGTAGCTTGCAAAACGCAAAACTTGTCATGTTTTTTATCATTCTTTTTCCCAATCCATTATAGTAATTTCTTTATTGAACCAACCAAGTTCCCTACCATCCTTCATATACTTTCTAGCTCTTT
>CAZNBW010000070.1:0-1543 GCA_964571585.1 uncultured Candidatus Saccharibacteria bacterium
TATATTAACTTCTCAAGATATAGGCCCCTTAGTCTTAATGCATCACCTTTCTGGAATGTTCAATTCAACTTGCCTTTTAACGGTGTACTTGAAGTGTTAACAACTTTAGGAATAATCGGTCTTGCAGTAGCAATGTTTTTTGGATGGAAGATAATATCTTTTGCTCACGCAACATCAAAGCTACAAGATGAGTCTGGTGTATCAAAGATAGCTATTACACTGCTTTTAACCGTACTTACTGCTTCTTTGTTTACCTTTCCAACTGTGCTTAATATATTCTTGATATTCTTTAGCCTCGCACTTGTTGTGGCAACCCATATCTCAATAAACAACCAATTAAAATACGTTGAGATCGTAGCAGTGGCCCTGCAAGGTGGACTTACATATCTTGGGGCTGAAGAAACAAATGTAGTAAGTAGCGACTACTTTAAATATGTACTTAGTCTTCCACTCTTTGCGATTGCTGGGTACTTAGGATTTCTGACATACAAAAGCTATGTAGCAGAGTACTATATGAGAAAATCAATAATGGCAACGATAGCAAATGATGGTGGCGCTGCATATAACTTCCAGTCTATGGCAATAGAAAACAATCCAAAAAGAGATTACTACTATACGGCATACGCAAGAACAAACTTAGCTCTTGCCAATACACTAGCCTCAAAACAAGACTTAACCGATGCAGATAAGCAAACAATTCAAACACTTATTTCTCAAGCAATCACAAACGCAAGAATAGCCAGTGAAACTCTCAATCCTCTAAATGCCAGAAACTGGGAAACAAGAGCAGTAATCTATAGAGCAATGCTAAATGTTGCGCAAAACGCAGGAGAGTGGGCTATAAACAGCTACAATACAGCAATTCAACTAGACCCAACAAACCCAAGGTTAAGAGTTGATCTAGGAGGAATATTCTACGCACAAGGAGACTTCCTATCTGCTGCTAATCAATTCAGACAAGCTATTAACTTAAAACAAGACTATGCAAATGCCCACTATAACTTTGCAATGGCTTTGGTTAATCTTCAGGATCTGGAAAATGCTAGGAGAGAACTAGAAATTACAAGGTTATTGGTCCCAGAAGGTAGCCCTGATTATGAACTTGTGACGGCACAAATTGCATCATTAGAAAATATCCCTGAAACTGCTATAGCTCAAGAAGAAAAACCTACTGTAGAAGAACTTGCAGGTGTTGATAAAGAAGCAGAAACTCCTCCACAGGAGCCTCTAGAAAACATTGGTGAAGAAACACCTCCAGAAAAGAATATAGATTCAGAAGTACTACCTGAGCAAAAAGAAAAACAGGCACCTGAAAAACCTGAAGCTGAGTAGAAAAACTGAATAGAAATAAAGAAAAATCCCTACTACCAAGTGGGGATTTTTTATTGGTGGACCGTACCGGGATCGAACCGGTCACATCGGGTGCACTTATCCAGTGCGATTATGGAGTATAAGTCCCGCATTCTACCACTAAACTAATCGCGCATCTACATTTTCTTTCCGCTTTGCGGTAAAAACATTAACAAAACTTAAAATTTCACCA